>JAUIHB010000129.1 GCA_030432465.1 Gammaproteobacteria bacterium | reverse complement strand
TAAAATAAACCGAACGAGTTGCCAGACCATTTCCAACCACTAGCACCAGTTATGCTATCACATGTGTGAAAAGCGTACAGAAAAAAATCATTTAAAATTGAGATAATTTTGCAAATAGTTGAATTTTCAATTCAACCTTTGAATGTAGTAGTACATGCTTGAATTGCGGCTTCTGAATTGACGGAATTAATTTTTATTTATTTTCAGTTTATTCATTGATCTCACTTAGAAAACCAAGTGAGAACGCATTGATTTTATCAACCTATAAAAAACTTAATGTTGTTTAGGATTCTGCGTTAATCGGACAAGAAACTAGAACATCTGGTCGTACTCATTTTGATATCGGCCATCGCCTCCCCCAGTAAACAAACACAATAAACCGACAAAATAGATAGAATTAGACAATTTCATTAAACTTTCCTTAGAATAAAAACTGTGGCTATTTTGCAAATTAAACGTCCAACAATCTGTATGGGATTTGTGTCGTATATGTAGGCATTTGTATTATAAAAGTCAGGTGTCAGGTTTATATAAGCATATTTCTTCAGTTCCACCAGGTAAGGTAATCATTTTGTCAAAAACCAGTCCAATTTTCTCTAAGACGTTCATAGAAGCGGTGTTATGTGATGAAGTAATGCCTAACACACAAGGTATATTAAACTCGTTTGATGCGTAAATTAATATTTGCCGAGCAATTTCTGAAGCAAGTCCTTGTCCCCAAAACTCAGACATCAAAGCAAAACCAATGTCCGGAAAATCTAACCCTTCTCTTTTTTACCAAACCACACATACCAATTGGTTTATGCGTGCTTTTTAAACCCACCCAATACAAACCAAAATGATTTTCCTGATAGCTTTTTATTGGGCCATTAATAAGATATTGCTCAGCATCAGCTATGGAGTGAACCTGTTTATCACCAATATTTTTTAACCATGCCGGCTCGTTCACCAAGCGGAACACAAATGGAGCGTCTTGAATAGTTAAATGCCTTGCATACAACCGTTCAGTTTCAAACAAGGTTACTTCACCGAGGTTATCAGTCAATTTAGTCATGGATATTCCTAATTTATCGCGTTACCTGCTATAAGGCTGCTTTTCCTAAAACACTATTTTTCTCGGTGCTCAGGTTTACGACGCGTATAGAGCTGTTTGTGGACAATGGCCACTGTTTCATCAAGCTTATTCTTAACCAAAATTTCAAATTCTGGCAAATATTTTTCACCTTGCTGGGTATTAGTTTTTATCTTATCCAGCAACGAATCAGTGATTAATATATCAGCATACACATGACTGGCTGCAGGTTTACAATATTCTATACGTGCAGCTTTGTCCCATACGTAATATTCTCTTCCTAGTAATTGCATCAACATTAACATTAGGTGTGGGTCAACCATGGAATATAGACTTCCTCCAAAGTGAGTACCCACAATATTACGGTTATACCAACGCAACTTCATAATAACCCGTAACGATTTCCAATCATTAGCAATTGACTGAATAGATACCCCCGCTCCTAAATAAGGTGGATAAATATTCAGTAAAAATTTCATTTTATTCGGTGATAAATACATAAATGCTTCCTGAATCGTGAGCCGTTTTGAACTAATTAACGCTCTTAACATTATACCTATGTAGCGACCACTTATTTGAAGTAATCCTTCCTTCAAGAGCATCTTCAAATATCAAAAAAAGCCTAATATTCTCTTATTTAGTAACCTGACAGGTGCTATAATCCGCGCCTTTCAAAATCTGTCGCTGATTAAAAATCAGCGCACACATCACAATATTTGCTATCTGACATTATGAATGAAATTGCTGTAGGCCAACGCTGGCTTAGTGAAAATGAAACAGAACTAGGACTTGGTATTATCCAGGACGTCGATTATAGACTGGTATCCATTTTCTTTCCTGCCACAGAAGAAACTCGAACTTATGCCAAAAACAATGCGCCTTTGTCTCGAGTAACTTATCAGGTTGGCGATGAGATAGAAACAGTTGATGGGGCGATAATGGTCGTTGATAAAATTGAGCCACTCAATGACATTCTTGTCTATATGGCAAAAAGTCGACCGCAGGATACTGACATCATTCCGATCCCGGAAACCCAGCTCAATCATCACTTACAATTAAATAAGGCATCAGATCGCCTTTTTTCTGGACAAGTCGATTCTCTACGCTGGTTTGAGCTGCGCTATGCGGCCATGCAAGCCAAAGAGCAGCAGCAGCGGTGTCAAGTTAATGGCTTACAAGGCCCCAGAGTGGATTTAATTGGCCATCAGCTATATATCGCTGCGGAAGTGGGCGATCGTTATGCTCCCCGCGTTCTACTTGCAGACGAGGTTGGTCTGGGGAAAACCATCGAAGCAGGCATGATCATTCATCAGCAGCTACTAAATCATCGAGCACATCGAGCTTTGATTGTCGTTCCTAAACCTTTGGTCAACCAATGGTTTGTTGAAATGGTTAGACGTTTTAACTTGCATTTTAGTATTTTTGATCAAGAAAGAGTTGATTCATTAACCAGCCTTGATGATTTAGATTTGGATGATTCGATTGATTTACAATCAATTCAGGTCGAAAATCCCTTTTTGTCTGAGCAACTCGTATTGTGTAGCAGCGAGTTTTTAGCACAATGTGATTTACAACAGATAAGCGAAGGGGAATGGGATTTACTTGTCATCGATGAAGCGCACCATCTCGAATGGCACCCTGACAATCCTAGTGATGAATATTTGCGGGTAGAAAGTATTGCCAAACAAACACCGGGGTTATTACTACTTTCTGCAACCCCAGAACAGCTTGGTCAAGAAAGTCATTTTGCTCGTTTACGCCTGCTTGATCCCGATAGATTTCATGATCTAGCAGCATTTCAGGAAGAGCAAAAAGCTTATCAGCCCATTGCCGATCTTATCGCGAAAATTAGTCAATCAGAAGTCTGGAGTGACAGTCTAAAAGCTCAGATTAGTGAATTAATTGATGATGTAAAAATCGATGAAACAAATCGAGATATCATTCTCAAAGAATTGCTGGATCGTAATGGTACTGGACGGGTTTTATATCGTAACACTCGTAAAAATATTCAAGGCTTTCCGACACGTCAGGTGTTTCCTCATCCAGTAGAGAGTTGTGATCAATATTTCACTGATATTGGTGATAACATTCAAGAAACTATTGAATTTTTACTACATCCTGAAACTCAATATACAGATGACGCATGGACATCATTTGATCCCAGAGTTGCTTGGTTAAAAGATTTTTTAAAAGCCAACCGTCAAGAAAAAATATTAATTATTTGTGCACATAAAGATACTGCAATAGCACTCGACATTTATTGTCGATTTAAACTCGGAGTTAATTGCTGTACTTTTCATGAAGACATGGACATCATCAGTCGCGACAGAGCAGCCGCACACTTTGCGGATATGGAAGATGGCGCACAAGCCATGTTTTGTTCCGAAATTGGTAGTGAGGGTCGCAATTTTCAATTTAGTCATCAATTAGTCTTAATGGACTTACCTGCGAATCCCGATCTGTTAGAGCAACGTATCGGACGTCTTGATCGTATTGGGCAAAAACAAGATATTGAAATTCATGTTCCTTACATGAAAAACACTGCTCAAGAAACTATTTTCAACTGGTATCATTCAGGAATGAATGCTTTTGAAAAAACCAATGCAGCAGGCTCGGCGATTCTTCAAAGAACACAAGAACAATTATTTGATGCGTTAATCAATAATGAAACTAGTGACATAGAAACACTTATTCAGCAAACCCAACAGGCAGCCGATGAAATCAACCAATTGATGGAATCTGGTCGAGATAAATTATTGGAACTATCTTCTTTTAATCAGGAAATTGCGGATAATTTGATTGAAGCCGTTGCCGAGAGAGATGCTCTACCACCAAGAAATTTTATGGAAACTTGCTGGGATAGATTTGGTATTCAATTTGAAGATCACTCTCTGAAAAGTTACATAGTAAAACCTGGAGAACATATGTACGTAAGTGCATTTCCAGCACTCCCAGAAGACGGCATGACCATTACTTATGATCGACAAGTAGCGCTCGCACGCGACGATATTCATTTCATGTCATGGGAGCATCCCATGATCAATGGAGCAATAGAACTTATTTTATCGGAAGACAAAGGCAATGCATGCGTCTGTATTTTAAAAAATAAAGCGATTAAAGCCGGAACATTGCTCTTGGAGGTTTTATATCACGTTGAAAGTATTGCGCCAGCCTACTTACAGGTACAACGCTTTTTGCCTTTTACTTCTATCCGTGTTCTTACAGATATAAATGGCAACAATCTGGCAGATAAAGTCTCTCACCAAAACTTGAGCAAACAATGTCATAAGCTGGCCAAAGGCACATCAAGACAAGTTGTCAAAAGTGAAGCAAGTCAGTTGAGAAAAATGCTTGCTCATGCAGATGAAAAAGCCAATCAACAAGCAGCTACAATACTTGATACCATCGTTAACGAAATGCACATTAAGCAAGATGCAGAACTTAATCGGTTGAAATCTTTAAGTAAGAAAAACCCTAATATTCGTCAAGATGAAATAGACTTTATTCAAAATCAAACCAGCATTCTGGAAAAATACTTAAGCGAAACTCAACTCCAATTAGACTCTGTTCGGGTGATTGTCGCCGTTTAACTAAAAACTATTCCAATAAAAAAATCGCTCAGTAATAGACTGAGCGATTTTTGCCTTACTACTTAAATCAAAACAAATGTATATTACTTTGTTTTAGGCAAACTTATTTGATTACCATCAAAATAATAACTACTCACTTGCTCTCTTTGACCAAAGCTTTTGCCACTTTCAAACTGTCCTTGAATTCGCATACGGTAGCTTCCTTCTATTTTGGTTGGTAACTGAGCTGTGAAAATTCCATCGCGAGCTTTACGATCACCATTACGTCCATCATCAGTAAACTTAATTCTTACTGTTCGCTCACTCTCAGGAGGTAATTGACGTGGTTTTCCACCATCTTGTTTATCCTGATCATCACTATCTCCCGTTGATTTAACGGGTATAACCACATCCGCAATAAAGTCAGCTTTTTTCACTACAACTCCCTCATGCACTAAGCGAGTTTCCGCAATAGGTTGTTCTTTCTCTGCACGAAAATCAGTAAACATCTTAGTATTAGAAGTACTAAATGCTTGCGCAATTAAACGGTTACTTTCATGATTAGATTTTGCTGCAGTAAATTGTAGCTTCCACGTTCCCACATGATCTTCTCTATTATTACAACGATAAGGCATAGGAATTTTAATATGACGATGGGTATCCCCTTTTCGCACCTGAACACCCGGCATATTAAAGACCGTACCAATAGTACAACCACTAGGGCTTATGACCGTTGTGTTAAATTGATTTTTATTAGGTACATCCCAGTTCATCGTAAAAATAAGATCTTTTTCTGACTCACTAACTATGGCTTCCAGTGAACCAGATTTACCTGCAGTTAATTCATACAGAGGATCGACTAACATCGTTAAATCTACCGCAGATGCCGCAATCGAGATAAAATATTTTTGCAGCTCAGCAGGTGTTAAAGCTTGATGTTCAACATGTTGACCACCACTGTTTAGTGCAACCTGATTTAACTCAACACCGCTCACATCAGTACCAAAACCTAAGCTGTATAACGTTAAATCGTTGTCTACGATAGGTCCATTGATATCCATAAGATCGGATCCCCAGGGCGAGTTATGTTTACCATCAGAGAAAACAAAAACTACTTGGCGGTCATTGGGAGAAGCTGCCGAGGTTAATTGGTTAACCGCTTCTTGAACACCATCGATAATATTTGTCATACCACCAGCAACCATTCCCGATATAGCATTTTGCGCATCAGGCTTGGATGCTGCTGTTAAATCTTGCAAATCAAAAGCCGGCACAAATGGGACTACTCCAGAATTAAATTGCACAAGGCCTAAACGATGACCACCATCTAAATCGAGAAAGTTAATAAAAGAATCAGCAGAAAGTTTTAATGCATCAAGTTTACTCATTGAAAAAGCAGCATCAGCAGCTAAGTTCATCGAACCACTACGATCCATCACTAACATGATATCTGTATCACCAGAACCAGTAACAAAATTAATACTTGGTGTTGTTTCGCCAGCACTTACCTCCACTTCACGAATTCTATCCGAGTCGGCGAAGTCAGGATTATTTGTGCCTGAAGCGACATCATCATAACATTCTGTAGGAAAACCCGTATGGCCAACCCCGTTTAAAACAGTTAAGTTATAGCGATTATCATCATCTGCCTGAGTATTAGGCACCCCATTATTCCACGGTAAAATGCACACATAATAAGACCCTGGCTCGACCCCTTTAAGTACATAATCCCCAGCGCTAAGCGCAGGATCCCAATCGAATTGAGTCACACTGAAGCCTTCGTACACCGGTTGACTGGTATCAGCTGTATTGTAAGCCCAAACACGCACGCCTTGAGCCGCAGAGCCATTGGATTGCCTCACCCAGCCTGAAATCGCTCCAGTAGTGTAAGGTGCAACACCATCCGGCCAGAAACCTGTCGCAGGATATCCCCGACCAGAAGAAGCAATATCATCTTGTGCCAAACTTCGCATATTGTTTTGAAACGCAATATTGGTATCACTCACCGACGGAAACATCGTAGCAGGATCAACTCCCGCAAATGCCATGCTCGTATGTGACAAACCAAACAAATGTCCAAATTCATGAGTGGCAACAGCTTGGATATCAAAAACATTCGATACCGCATTCGGAGTCGTTGAATAATCAAACTCATCAGGATTCCAAGTCATATCCATATCAAGAATAGTACCTTCTGCAAGCGTAGTTCCGTTTGGATAAACAGCGGCACTTAAGTTAACAATATTGCTACCTCCGCCGGCCTGGCCACAACTGACATTACGATTCATATTGTTAAGTACGATTGAAGGCCCAACATAAGTGGTAGTTAACCCCATAGCTATAACGCCTGCCGGCCAAGTAACATTATTATCAGACCAGGTAACTATGTTAGTTAAATCACAACCAGAATCACCTGTTGGTGTTTCACCACTATATACTACGGAAATATTAGATGTTGCCACATTTTGCCACTCAGTAAAGGCATCAGAAATTTCAGTCACAGCATCGGGATTGGCTATCGCAGGTGTACCTTGCATATTTGCATCATTGTTAATGACGCCATCTTCATGTAGATGCCACTCTAGCGGCATTGCCACATCGTGCCATAAGGTATGGCTAATGACAGAAAAACCGTTAGTCGGTGTTTCTAAATTCTCACCGGCCTGTATATTAAGTGCTGTAAGACTAGCTACAGCGAGTATCGTATAACGCATCATTGTCCTTTTCATGAGTCTACTCCTATCGAATTGTCTTACGTACGTTATTAATCAAACTTGATAAACGACTATTTGTTTTCAAGCGCGTTAGATTTTCATCTTTATTGAGCAATGGAATTTTACCTTGGGCATGGGAAAAAACTTTACTGCCTGCTAACGCTGTCTTCGCAGCAGCCGTTGATAAAAAGAGGATTGCCGTTTCACCTTCTTGTAAGGTCGTTTGGTGGCTTAAGGTTTGACGAATATTACCCACCGTTCCTCCAATAAAAGATACTTTTAAGTTTTTCTTGGTTTGGCTTCCTTTGAGCATTTCAATGGGTTCAATATCTGCAGTAGTAACTATCACCTTCCCAACCCAGCGAGACGAAAGCTTAGCAACCTTCCCTACAACAATTTGCTCGCTTGGATTTGCCATTACAGCAATGTTGTACTTATCTCCTTTCTCAACGTCTAATGTTTTTACCGCTGCATTTAATAAACCGGTAAAAAAGAGTTGAGAGGCGAGTACAGCAGAAAATGTTAATGACATTTTTCGCCGTCTAGTAAATTTAAGTTTCATAAAGCTCTCCTTGAATAACGTATTAATCTAAATAACCTACTTTTCCACTTTCAATGACTTGGAAAAAAATCATGTCGATTCAAAACGAAGCATTTAAAAGTAGTGCAGTAATAAAAGCTGAAGAGGCAGTTTGCCACTGCCGAAAACAACTTCATCACGGGATATATTCGATTCGTTCCTCTTTTTCTTACACATCCAAAAAATAAAAAGTCACTTTCAGACTCTATCCACAAAAAAATATCCAACAATAACAACAAGTTAAGGATTTATTTTAAATTAAAAAATAAATTTTTTATTTTTTTGAAAGGTTTTTTACTACAAGCGCGAATATAAATAATTAAGGAAGCAACTCACTTACAGTAATGTTGCAATGAAAAAAAGAGTTAGTTCAGATATGCAGTTGTTAGCAAAATAATTTTTTAGCTCGCAATATCTCAATCAGGTAATATGCAAACCTATAAAATGAGTGTAAAAATTGTTATGATAAATTTATCTTCATGGAATGAACGTAATGCACAAATGAAAAAGCAAAAGGATAAAAAACCTTTTCTGGGCAACAGCATCAAAACTTTCTGGTTCGAAAAAAATAATGAGCCCAGGGAAGAGCAACGCCACAATAAATCCTCCTCTAGCATTACAACTAACAATGACAAAAACGATTACCAAGCACAAAACCTCGCAAGACAAAAAGTTATTCAACAGGCATCTTTAGGTGATCAAAAAGCGGTATCGTCATTAATTCATTTTTTAACACCGGTTATTCAGGCCTCTGTCGCTCACTTGCTGACGAGATTTCAATCAGCTCATAAAAATAAGAATATTGCGACGGAAGTGGCAGACTACTGTCAAGAAATTTTACTGTTATTATTTAAAAACAATGCTAAAACTCTGCTTGGTTGGGAACCAGAAAAAGGCATGAGCCTCACAAGTTTTGTCAGTCTTATCGCAAAACGACGAGTTATTTCTGATTTAAGGCATGCCAAACTTCACTTAAGCTTAGATGACAAAAGCGTAAAACATAGTCTCAAGAATCATATTACTCAGGGAGATATAGCCTCTCAGTTAAGCGATCGACAACTAGTTTACCAAGTAGTTACCCATCTAAAAAATGATATCAGTGAATTAGGTTTTGATATATTTACTCAATTATTTTTATTTGAAAATACACCAGAAGAAATATCACAAAATATTGGCATTAGTGTCAATGCAATATACGTCTGGAAAAATAGAATAAAAAAACAAGCACAATTAATTTTAAAAAAAATAGATAAAAACACCTTCAAAGCAACTTATATTTCTTTATCTGAACTCACCAAAAAAGGATTCCATTGATGAACGAGTCACAGCTGTTAGCGCTAGTTGCTAATGAAATAGATAACTTGGAGGTTTCACCGATTAATGATGAATTAGTATCGTTAGTTAATGGAGAATTAACACCTGAAGCTCATGAAAAACTTATAGAGCTAGCCAACACAGATCCCAAAATAAAGACATTAGTACAAGCTTATACACCGGTTAGTAGTCAAAAAGTCAAAAGCATTGAAGAAAAAATCATGCAGCAATGTTTTACTAAATCAGGTGATGAAGAAGTCAATCAGAAAATATCGACTAACAATCAACCCAAGAGTAAAAAGTCAAACAAGGCCTCAAACCTTTTAAAAAAACTCTCTTTCAAAATAGTTGCCGTTATAAAAAAGCACCAACAATCTATTGGACTAACATTCGCATCAGCAAGTCTTGCTAGCTTTTTTATTTTACTATTTAACAGTACTAGTTTTAATACACATGACCTACCGGAATATACTTTGGCAATCAACGGAGCCAATCAAGACTTTCGCTCATTAAATAATCCAGATAAAGATATGACTCAGCATGTATTTAGTCAACTTGCTAAGTCAAATGAAACATTAGTCTTTTATGATGGCAACAAACCTTCGCTGCTACTTAGACCTACTCACCAATATTCAGGCTCGATTGAGCATATGATTTTTTTGAATATCCAGG
>JAUIHB010000128.1 GCA_030432465.1 Gammaproteobacteria bacterium | reverse complement strand
GTAGTCGAATTCAATATCTGCCAACTTTGGAGCAATACTTTTGTCTGAAGTGCTCAATTCAACTCTATACTGAAACGCATCACTATCCGCTGTGATGAAGTAGCTATGAAGCTTGTCATCTAAAGTCGGCGCGTCATCATTTTCATGGATGTGTTGCCAATCCCCCCAAGTTCCATCTGTTTTACGGAAACGAATTTCCATTTCTGCGGCTGTGGCTTCTGGAATTTCTTGCTGCCATTTGTTTTGTGATTGAATTTGCATTTCCTGAAGTAGCTCTGGAATAATATTTTTATCTGAAGATAGAACATTAGCTACAGAGGTTACAAGATTACCCTGAACTAAAATTTGTTGATTATTAACGAGAACAATAACGGTTTCTTTAGGTAATTGCTGAGCTGTAGATTCTGGTAACTTTATTGCTTTGCTGCTCGGAAGTTGCTCCACGCTCGAAGAGTTAACAAGCAAAAAGAAGACTAAAATAGTAAAAATATCCATCAGCGATACTAGATTAAGCCCACCACTACCAAATCGTTTATGATGACGCTCCATTCTTACTGCACGGTAAGATTTTTTCATTGCGATTGTCCTCCACCTGAATTTTCTGGTGGTGCATCTCCCATAGAAATATTGGGGAATAACTCTCCTTGTATTACATTACCTTGTTCATCTAATTCACGCTCTTCAAGCACAATTAAACGCACGGCATCCATAGTCTGTACAAGAGTGTCATACTCAATATCCATTTCCATTAATAAAGTCACTGTTGTATCAGTATTAAATTCTGGATGTGCTTTTACTTCCTGCAAAAAAGCATTCAATTCGGAATAGTTGTAACCATCATTAGTATTTTTAACCGTTTTTAATAAGCCACTATTTCTCTCATTAACCTCAAACTTATTTTTTCTAACAATAACCTCCAATGCTTTAGGCGGATCTTCTTCTTGAGGCAAAGCTTCACTCACACCGGCTGGTAAGTTTAAATTTAAAATTGAGACTTGAGAAAAAACAGCAGTTATTAATAGGAATGGAACTAATACCACCATCAAATTCATAAACGCAGTAATATTTAACTCTGCGTTATTTTCTCTTAATCGTTTAGATTTTCGCCGAAACATTTGGTCACCAAACAGTCAATAATGTGAAACTAACTTACGCGTTTTTCACTGGTCGTTTTGCCGGCTCTGATGGTCTGGCATCTCTAATTAAATTCACAAATTTTACGGATGCCATTTCAATACTATCAACAATTTCTGTAGTCTTGGTTTGTAAAAAAGTAAATGCTAAAAGCAATGGTATTGCAGCCATCAAACCAAATGCAGTGGTATTCATCGCTATCGAAATACTTGCAGATAAAATATTAGCTTTTTCAGCAGGATCAACATTTGCCACAGCGGTAAAAGCTTTAATCAAACCTAAGATAGTTCCTAACAAACCAAGCAGAGTGGCAATATTAGCAAAAGTAGCTAAGTAAGGTGTGCGTTTTTCTAAACGAGGAAGCACTTCCATTAGTCCCTCTTCCATTGCCATTTCTAAATCATCGTGACGGCGTCCTTTACCTACCTTTGACAAACCGTAAGCTAATATTCGACCAATTGCCGATTTTGAATTACTCGCAACTTCCATAGCTTGTCTAAAATTACCTTGATTTAAAACTGGTAATAATCGTTTCCATGCAGCTTGATTTTTTGCTTTCATCATATTCAAAAAAATGAATCGCTCTAGTGCTATAGCTAGGCCAAAAACAAAAACAATCATAATTGGATACATGAATGCTCCACCATCTTGAAAAAAGCTCACTATAGTCGCATAAAGACCAGGATCGGCTTGTTCACTAGCAGTACTCAAAAGTTGTGATGTATTGGCGGTTTGATCTTGAGCCATGATTATCCCCTGACGGCAAAATTATTACATTAATGGTTAAATATATAAAAATTAGTATTAAACAACAGTATAGCTTTAATTAAACTGATTAAAAGTCACTTAATTCATTTCACAGAGAGTCATTTTGACTTTCTTGCACAGCACTTGTATTTTGAGGAAGCTTATTTTGTTCTTCATCTACAGGTTGCGCAGAATTTGTACTCGCTACGTTAGTTAATTGATAGTAAAAATTCACTTGCTTTGAAAAAACCTCTGGATCAACTGGCGCGTAGACTTCATCCACTAAACGATTAATTTGTGGTGGTGCAATTTGGGTTTTATTGCTTTTCCAAGGAACGATATAAAGCACATTCGGTAAATCTTTAGTTCCAGAAACATTCATGCCTAAAACTTCCTGCTTTTTTTCCCCTGCACTCTCTTTGTTTTCAGCACCAAGAGCAACGTCTAATCCAGCAATCCAAAAGAAAAAAAGCGACAGTAACAAACCCATTTTGTCAGTAAACCATGATTTACGGATTTTTAACATTTCAACCTCTACGTATATCACTGCTTATCAATTCGTCGATTTAGATCAAGAATCCATCCTGACACAGTTTTATCTTCATTATCAATTAATTGCAGATATTCCTGATAATGATGCAGTGCAAGATTTAAATCATATAAATAAATATCGGCAAGTATCCCCATATTAATATGTGTTTGAGCATGATCAGGATAAATTTCAATCGATTTTAAATAAGCCTGCTTGGCCTGAGCAAAAGCGCCTTGCTCTCTCAAGATAACGCCTTTTAGATTCCAAGTATAATAGTTGTTTGGATCGATTACTAAACTTGCATCAATCGCATCTATTGCTTGTTGAAACTGCCTATCTTCAAAATAAATTCGAGCGATACGATAAGTCGGCCCTGAATATTCAGGAAAACTTATTTGTAATTCAGTTAAAATAGCAATAGCCCCATCAACATCTTTTTGGTTTAAGCGATTGGTTGCATCGTCATAACCTTTTATTAATTTCAATGGCAACTCTTTACGCATTGGATCGGGAAGTTTTTCGCGCTTTGTAGGCTGATCTTGCGAATTATCAGCATTATCTTCACCTTCCCCCACAGTATTATTTGTTGTTACTTGTTGTGGGTGGCTAGCATCCTTATCACCAAAACCTGCACATCCTGCTAAAGTAGCGATACTCATATAAATAAGCAGTAGTTTCAACACTCTAAAAACTAACATAAGGAACTCCCTGTAAACGCTCGCTCTTATCATACTGAACAGGTTTTAGCTTTTTTAAAGCCTCAAGACTTTGCTTAACTGCATCATCATAAATATTTTGCTGTGTTCTTTGAGCATTCACTTCATAAAAACTGATAGCTTTATCTTCAAATGGCAGTGCTTGATCTTCAAGCAAAAAACCATACTCTTCTAATTCATCTTCATTTAACCCTTTAGGACGCTCTGAATTCATTAAATCACGCGATAATACTTGATAAATTTGAGCTACTTTATGGGTTGCTGCGGTGGTAAATTGTGCTACATCATATTTGCCAATAGCATTGTATGCATTTAAAGCCTTCTGCATAGCCTCTTTTTTCTTTTTTAGCGTTTTAGCGATTGGCTGTTTTAATTTAATTCCTTTGAAATAATTAAATAAAGATTCACTCAGTTTAAATTTAGACTCTGCAGCCAAAAATGTCGTACGGGTATTATTACTTTTTGACTTAGCATGAAACTCCACAATTTTTTGTCGCCAAAAATCTCGCTTCGCAGCATCACCAGTCTTCACATATAAGTTCACTAAATTATATCGCCCTTCCTGAGCTAATGAGTATGGCTCAGGGTAGGTCCAAACATAGTGTTTAAACGAGTTTATCGATTGTTGTTCATTTCCGGCTTTCATATACAACTCAGCAACTCGCCAAAAACCTTCTCTGGCAACTTCAGGATTTTTTTGGTTTTGTGCAAGATTTCGATATTCAGAAGCCGCTTTATCCCAATTTTTTTGATTTTCATAAACAAGAGCTAATTTCTCAGGAATAGTTGAGCTCAACGAACCTTTAGGATATTTTGCACGAAATGACTCTAGTAGATTTGCAGCTAATTGCCATTTTTCAGTTTGTATATATAAAGTGGCAGCATCATAGTGCGCATTCATTGCAATACTTAAGCTTGGCTCCAAGGCTTTAACTCTCAAATAAAGATTAATTGCTTCATCAAACTCTTTTTTCTGTTTTGCTTCTTCGGCGAGTTGGTAAATAGATTCAACTCTTCTTTGGCGGAAAACTTTACGCTGTTGTTCAGTCAAAGCTCCCTTTTTCAGTAAGTCTTCAATCGCAACTTCAGCCTGAGCATATTGTTTTAAATCAAATAAACCATTAGCAATAATGATATAAGCTCGATCTTTTTGAGCCTTAGTAACTTTTGTAGACAGCACCAGTAACTTTTGAGCAGAATCAATAGCCCCCTTTATATCTTGAATATTCAACTGCTGTTCACTTACTCTTGCGAGTATTTCTGGAGACTTATCATCTTGTGGAAAGGTTTGAGTAAATTTTAAGCCGCTCTGAATTGACGGTAGCATTTTTTCTAACTCTGTTGTATCCGTCGTATGCTTTACATTTTGATATGCTAACAATGCTTTATAACCAGCATCACGAGAAAACGAACTTACTGGATTTTGATAAGCAACAATTTCAAAATCCTTTGCAGCCTGTGCATATTGTTGACCATCAAATAATGCTTCAGCTAAGGCATAGCGATATTTTGAATCTATTTGAGGATCTTCAAATGTTGCTAAAATTTCACGATACCATTGAGCAGCAACTAAATAGTCAGTAGTTTTTTTAGTTTGTTGTGCTTTAGCATGATAAAACGTCGAAATATCTTCCAAATGTTTGCGAAGTAAAGGTTTGATTTCTAAAATAACCTTTCCTGAATATTTTTTCCAAAAGGCACTATTCAGACCATAACTTTTTACAAAATGTTCTTTTTCCGGCAAGATCAAACTGGGGAAGCCTCCAGTTTTGTATATATCAATGACTCGCGAATGAAACTCAGGAGAAGATAAAGAGACAGGATTCCTTTTTATGTAACTTAAGTAAGTGTCTGCCGCATCTTGAAAACGTTCTTGCTCAATATACAAGTTAGCTAATGCTGCATAAATAGTATCTTCATATGGTTGTGAACCATTTTTATCGAAATGCTCCTTGATTGTTTCTGCACCATCCTGACTATAAAATGACAAACTAATTACACGTTGCGTATCTAATATTAAATCCGATAAAAGCCTGTTATTTTTTCCACCATCTTCACTCTGTTGTTGCTGAAGCAGTCTTTCGTATAATACAAAAAAATCTGTTTGCGCTTCATCAAACAAGTTTAATTTAAAAAATGACCAACCTCGCTTATATAAAGCTTTATCATAAAAATCACTATTATTTCCTTTATTAATTACTTCGCTATAAGCTTTTTCAGCAACATCATATTTTCTACGCGAAAAATAGGCTTCGCCACGGCGAAACTGGCTTTCAACATAAGACAACGACTCCACATGAGTCACCGCGATTTGATTTAATATATTAAGCGAAGACTCAGGATCACTATTCATAGAATGTGCCCGAGCCAACTGATACTTTACTTCGTCTAACGCTTGGTATTCAGGAAATTCACTTAATAAAGTTTGATAAAGAGCAATCGCTTTACTAAAGCTGGCATTAGTCACAGCTTCAGTCGCTCCGGATGTATCATCAACGCCCAGCTTTGCTTCTGCTAAACGCATAGTTAAATCAGCTAGCCGGTGCAAAGCTTCCTGTCTGATTTGAGGATTTCCTCGAGTCAGTAGCCGTTCATAACTTTTAATTACAATTTCCGGCTCAATGGCATCTATTGATGAAGTTTCTACTTTAACCGTATCTTCATCAATAAATTTAACTCTAGGTTCTTGATCTTGTGGAGAAAACCGCTGATTCATCGCAACGCGTTGAATATTTGCGCAGGAAGCTAATAGACTTGCTAAAATAACGATCAATATCCCTGAGCACAAAGAATTCAAATGACTTTTCTGAAAAAACAAATGGTTATCTGAAGCCAAATAATTACTCATTATTCCAGCTCCGGTATTTCAAGTGCTTTCTCATGCATTCTTGCAACAGAAAGATCTGACTGCAATAAATAATAATCGAGCGTTGCCTTACGCTTTTCCAAAACCTGAATAATTTGCTTTTTGAGTGCTTCAGCTTGAATAGCAATCTGCGCTTTTATTTTATCCCTCAATCCCAAAAGCTGTTGTTCAGCATTGTCTACTTTATCCTGATAGCCATTAAATCTCACTTCAGCAGTGTCTCTTGCGCTGGCGAGTGTCACTTTTTTCTGTTCCATTTGATTCAAAATATCTCTTACAACTAAAGCATTTTTTTCAAGTAACCAAATTTTTTCTGCTTTATTCTGTAATATTTGCCACTCTAAAACACTTCTCGCTCGTTTAGCTTTCAAGCGTTGCTCATTGGTAATCATATCGTCAGGAATTATTGTAAGTTTTTTCTCTAAAGATTTTATTCGTTGATAAAGTTTTAACTCTTTTGGGGTAGCCATTAAATGAATATTGCGGTTATTTTTTAGATCCTCAATATCAGCTTCTAACTGAACTAAATCTGCTTGATATTTCGTAAATGAGCCTTGAGCAAGATAAGCGTCTACTTGAGGAATTTTTTCTTCAAAACGTTTTTTATTCGCGCTAACTATTTCGTCGAATGAAGGAAGTTCCTCCTCCCAACGAGCTAAAATTTTGGCTAATTGTCCAAGCTTTTGATAATTTTGAAACCCTTCATTAAAACGATGCTGTGCGACAAGCTCATAAAGATAATAGTCAAACTCATCTCCCACCAACCGAGTGTCTTCAATATTCGCTTCACTGAGTTTTCCATTTTCAAATTCGACGACTTTACTCACAAAGTTTTCTATTAAATTTTCGTGATTGATTTTATGTAAAACTTGTTCAATCAAATCCATTTGATGAGATAAACGATCTGATGCTTGTGTGTAATGTGTCAATGCAAGTTTTAAAGCGTTTAATTTTTGATAAGCGTAAGGTATAGCTAATGTAACCTCCTGAACAGCAATATCACGAATATCTCGCTTACTTAACTCTATCCAATGTGTTAGCGCTTTATTATAATTACTCTCTTCTGCATAACTCCAACCAATGCCTAAAAGTGCTTTGTTCGCAGATAAAGAACTTAGGCGAATTTGACGAAAATACTTACGTGAAAGTTCAAATTTTTTATTGGATAAGTGATAATAACCTAACGCTAGAAAAGCTTTATCTTGCAAGTTTTTAATCACTCTAATTTTTTGAGTATCTTTATCTGGAACTTCCTGATGGATATTATTAAGCTCCCTTTCAGCTTTTTCAATTTGCTGTTCCCTTAACCATAACATTCCCAAATTAAACTGGCTTATTGCTGATAATTTAGACTGCTGACTGATTTGACTAAGCCAATTTTTAGCAGCATCTTTATCATTTTGTGTCAAAGAAATATTGCTTAATATAACTAAAGCTTCATCAGTAAGATCCGTTTCTAATGTTGAGACAACTCGCGTTAAGCGAAAATATGCTTGTTGTAGATCACCTTGCTTATAATGCAGTTTTCCTAGATAAAACTCTATTTTTGAAAAAAAACCGCTACTTAAATCTTTTTCCGTTAGCAGCTCATTAAAAATATTTTGTGCATGTGTCAACATGCCTAAATCGAGATAGATAACCCCTGAGAGTAACCGCGCATTATTAGCATGATTCGGTAAGCTATTTCTTTTTTGAGCAACTAAAATTTGGTTAAGAGATTCGACCAGATTACCACGATAATATTCAAACAAGATATTACCGTATGCAAGATCTTCAATCGACACTGAGGCTTTAAGATCATTCTTTTCTTGTTCATCAGGCTTTGCCTGTAAAGAAAATGAAATAAATAAGCTATAAGCTAAAATACAAAAGAGCTTTATTACTCGCAAATAACGGTAATTTAAATGGAATGACTCATTACTGGGAAATTTCATGAATTAAGCTTACCAAACAACTACATTTAGCTTTGGTTGTAACTTGCTTTCATCATCCCTTATTTGAATTTCAAGTGCTTTTGCATCAGTTCCTTTATCAAAATCAAAAGCGATAGCTTTACGGTATTCTCTTTTATGTGGGCCAATACCTAATATAACCGCCACTATCTGATGCTTACCAACACTTAAATTTCCGAGAAATAGCTTTTGAATCGCCCCCCGGTGAAGAGCATCAATATCATTTTGGGTATACAAATAATGAGTCACCTGCTTGTCATCAATTTTTAACTTAACACTATCAAGCTCAAAAAACTGCCCAACATCAACCGAAAAATAAACGGCTAACTGAGTGGAAGCAGGAAATAAAAGATCCTCTTCTAATATAAACAGGTCACGATTAACACTTAATACTTCCTTTTTTAAGTCTTCGAGTTTTTCAGTGGTTGTTTTTTGTGAGGCTTGTTCAGCGGCATAACCCGTGCTTGAAAAAAGCACAAAAATTAAGCAGAGCAAGTAGTTTGCACAAGTCTTATTCGACCCAATCCTGTATTTATGCATAATAAATCTACTTTTGATTACCAATTGGTTAAAAATAACGAATTGTGCCCTACAAAGCTAGTAATGCGTTAATTTTAACAATAAATTCAAGCTGTTCATGTTAATAAGCTAGCTGATATTAACAATATCAAAGAACAACACCGAAAACGTATTTGTATTTTAAAGACCATCTACTGATGTTTATATGTAATTACTTAGTATATGCAATTGAGGCTAAAACTGGGCGGTTAAATCATCAAAAAAAGCTGGGTGCTACTTAATGCTTAAATATTCTTAATTTTAAAACTAAAAATATTTACCCCAAACATCTGATTGGCTGACTAACAACTACAGAATCAACTTCTTCAACAAAATAGCAGATTTTTATTTGTCTCTTTAAGATCTCTAGAATCATAGCCTAGAAAACAACTAAAAAATTCATACTAGTACTCATTTTACCACTGAGTATCGCAATAAATGATGGTCACACTGTAAAATCAATGACTTAAGCTGTTTAAAAAGGATTTCTCTGTATCTCTGTGTGGCTTATTTTTGTTTAGCCGCCTCAATTGCTCGTTTTAAAGACTCAAGATCCTGTTTTCCAATTAGTTTTGCAACGATTTCACCATCAGGCCTAAGGAGGTAGTTGGTTGGCAACGTTTCAGGCAAACCAAATGGTAAAATAGGCACTGGCTCCGTAGCCATTACTGGATATTGAATATCCCACTTTTGAACAACCTCTCTCAATTTAGCCGATTCAAGCTGATCATAACTCACTCCAATGACTGCCACATTTAATTCAGTACTTTCATGATGAAGTTGGTTTAGCGCTGGGACTTCTTCCAAGCAGGGGGCACACCATTCAGCCCAAAAGTTAATAATAACCAAATCTTTCGAATAATCAGATAGGTGTTTTTTCTCGCCATTTAATAACGAGAACTCACTATTTTGAGTGCACCCAGTCAAAATGAGAGTCATCCCAGATAGAACAAAAGTAAAAAAATATGCTATAGTTTTCATTGTGAATTTATATTTTTATAATGTTAGATATCAACGTATCATGTTGATTTTTAATAGGCTTATTATTACTTATTGAGCAAATAATCAGCTTAAATAGTGTAAGTAATGTACAAAATACCACTTATTATCTATTAACATTTTGTATTATTAATACTTTAAAGTATCTTTTAATACGTAATATTTACAGATTTTCGATTATAATCAGTAAAAATGCGATTCTCGCATTGAGAGAAGTTGTGAATGCTAACGCAAAACGTGAATAATTTACAATTAAAACCTCTTCTTTTAGTTGTAAAGTGTATAATCGCGGACAAAAATTAAACATTAATAATAAGACACTTCTTTATCGATAACATCGCAGAATGTCTTAATTTAAAAGCCTGAAAATAAACAGGTATAAATCAGGAGTGAAGTAAAGAACCTCATGGATAGCCTTAGATTAACC
>JAUIHB010000127.1 GCA_030432465.1 Gammaproteobacteria bacterium | reverse complement strand
CACTCTTCGTTACTTGTCGCTGATTTAGAGTGACTAAACCACGCTCCGCGCGCCTCGATTGGCAAAATTTTAACCGCAACAATCTCAAAGAATGAAAGATAAACACGCCCTAAAAGACAAAATGTTAAAATTTTTTTCTGTCAGGTTCTATATACTGTACTTTTGCTTGCTGAGAGTTCAATAAATTTGGAGAATAATATTGTTCAACCAAACCTATGAAATTATCATATAAATCTTGGTTTATGCGCAAAAAATCAGAAAAATTTAATTCAGTTTTTAGATATTGGCGTTTTTGAATTATTCTGACACTGGAAACAGTTAAAGTATAATGAAATTTTTCTTTTGCACCTAGACTAGTGGCATATTGTTTAATACCTTTTAAAACCTTACTCAAGGCAAGTTCAAAATTATTCTTAGTAAGATAAAGCCATGTAATTCTCAGATGTCCTACATGGCAGAAATAACTCGAATCTAAATTGAGCGCTTCAAACTGCTGCATGAATATTTCATCGGTTAAATCGTATTGTTTTGATAACACATTTTCTAAAGGAAGTTTATTCATCGAATGTACTCTACATCTAATTTTTTAATATTATTTAACGCCACCGAAAGTAGTAGCATTATAATGCCAAATAAGACCATTGATATATCTCAATAATATATTTTTATAATCTTATTCTCTTAAATTCAATTCAACATTAATAATTCAAACTTATGCTAGTATTTGCTTGCTTTTAGCAATCACTATTTGGTTATGAATAACCGAGTTAAACAAGGAGACAATCAACATGCGTACTATAACCAAAACTCTCAGTACATTATTACTTTTAGGTTCAACCTATGCTGCGGCTGACACTTTTAAATATGAAGTTCCCTACCCAAGTAGTAACTACTCACCAACCTACCCAAATCTTGATCTAAGCGGATTGGAAAAATTAAACATTACAACAACTAACTCCGAGTTTGATCCGCAACAAAAATTAAATCGAGTGGAGTTTATTTTTCCCCGAGCAAGCAACCTTATTGTCAATAATTTTACTAAAGAGGGCTCTACCTATCGTGCAATTGTTAGTGGTGCTTGGGTATACAAAAGTGTACTCGTTGAAATTGAAGCGCCAGATCCTTTATCAATGGATTCACCTCTTAGCACGCGCGTTTATGTAATAGAAAATCAAAACAACCTTAATAACACTCAGGCTATTGGTTTACAAACTTTAGAGGCCTCTGGAAACTTGATTGATGTAACCCCAAATGCATTAGCCGATAGAGAGCAACTTTTAGTCGATAACAAAACATTAATTTTAAAACTATTTCAACGCCCAGTTAGAGACATCGATGGCCAAGGATTTAAAGTTTCTGCTTTGTGGTTAGGTAAAGGTGAAAAAAACTTTTATATACCTGCACCATTCCCACTTCCGGAATACCATAACTATAAAACAATAGGTATAAAAATAGAAACTCATACCTATCCAGAAGGCCAAGAAGATCATTTCATCAGTATTCACTATACTGATCAAAATGGAATGCAGCATGAAACGCCTTTAGAACCATTAAGACTTTATCTAAATCAAGCCTTCCCACCTACAGCGTAAAGTTTTTAATTTTTTTTGTAAACTCCAAGAAAAAACCCATAAATATTTTCGGGTTTTTTCTTTTAGAGTAAACCTACTTTAAAATATCTCAATTTGCAAAAAATATGCATAAACATACAATATAAGATGGATTTTCAATCAATTCCATTATAAATTAACGTCATAAAATCGTCTTCTATTCATTAACCCTAAAAGGCGTAAACATGAATAAATTCTTAACTTCTAAAAAATATCTTACTCTTTCAGCAATTATCTGTAGTTTAGTTTTATTTGCTTGTGTCCAACAAAATAACAACATCGAAGAAGTTGCTTCAGAAATTGCAGCAATGAACAAAGCCAACAATCCAACCAATACTTGGTTTGTTGGTGGTACGCTTCACGCTCAAGATGCACTTGCTTGGCAAAAAGCTTCCTATCAGGATAAACGCGCCACTTGTAGCGATTTTATCACTGCAATGCATATTCAAAAAATGCTAACTCCTAGTTTGTTAAGTTACGACTTCACACCAGAAGAAGTTCAACCTTTATCAGAAGAACTTGTCGCATTAATCAATAACGAATATAACTCTCACGATAATTCACAGCAAAATACTACACAGCTTAAAGGAAAAAAAATTAGCGAAACAACAATCGCACTTGCCAGCCAAAAAGGATGGTTATCTAAACATTACTAATCTTATAACTAAGCTTTCTGCATTTAATCATCTATTTGAAATAACTATCTTATAATTTTTTGTAAAGCTTGTTGCAAATCCTGAATTAGTTCTTCAGCATTTTCACAACCAACACTTAATCGGATAAGTCCTTGTGATACATTATCTGTTCCCCAACGTGCTCGTCTTTCAGCCATACTGTGCATGCCACCAAAACTCGTCGCTTCAAATAAGCAGTTTGCATTTTTCAAAAAACTATCAGCTTTCGCTTTATCACCAAGATCAAAACTGATCACAAAACCAAAATGGTTCATTTGTTGACAAGCAATAGCATAAGACGGATCACTTTTTAATCCAGGATATCGAATCATTTTAACAACAGGATGTTGTTGTAAAAACTCTGCTATTTTTTGCGCATTATTAGTCATTCTCTCTAAACGCATATCTAAACTTGCCAGTCCACGATGAACCAACCAAGCTTCCATAGGCCCTGGAATATTACCAGACAACTTACGCCATAATAACATTGCGTCATAAAGCTTTTCATCTCGAGTTGCTACATGCCCAAACAACACATCGCTATGACCATTGAATGCTTTAGTATCTGAACACATAGAAATATCAGCACCTAGTGACAATGGTTGCTGGCCTAAAGGCGTCAACGTTGTATTGTCAATCGCCAATAACCCTCCCTTTTTATGAACTCTTTCAGATAATTCTTTTATATCAACCACATCAAGCAAAGGATTACTTGGCGTTTCTATAAAAACTAACCGAACATCAGTAAAATCCTGATATAAAATATCTTGAGTTGCAACTAAACGGACTATCACACCAAATTTCTCAAGAAAGTTCTCGGCATAAGCACGAGTCGCATAATAACCGTCAGACTGCAAAACAATGGTATCGCCCGACTTCACGAAGCTCGTCATTACAGCTGCACCTGCCGCCATACCAGACGGAAAAGTAATGGCTTTTCCATCTTCTAGATCACCAATTGCAGTTTCAAGCGCATCCCATGTCGGATTATGAAAACGTGCATATTGGTGAAAATCATTATCCACATCACCTGACAAATGAAACGTACTGGTGAAGGTGGGACCTTGCATAAATGGTTTACCTTGTTCTACTTTAGCTAACCCAGCATGTATAACTTTTGAGGCAAAGGAGGATTTATTTGTCATTAATTTTCCTAAATATTATTTCATGGTACGCTTGCAAGCATAATAATCTAACGTATGAGCGTTGGTAAACCCATACAAGTAATAAGTATTACTTACATAAAAGTTGCTTTTTTGATGTCTTCTGTTTATCAAACTTTCTTAATAACAAGTTTTGCGCTTATCGCATTTGCAGCCAATTCAGTATTATGTCGTTTAGCTCTAGGCAATACTATGATTGAACCAGCTAGTTTTACCATAGTGAGAATGTTATCAGGTGCTATCACTTTAATGCTGGTTTTTTTCTTATTGCCAGATAAATCACTATATCCTTTTGGAGATTCTTCAGTTCTAAGAAGTAAGACTGGACGACTCATTCAACTACTAAAAGTCATTATCAATAACAATCAACCCCATGTCTGGTTAGCTCCATCCATGCTATTTACCTACGCTATCTTTTTTTCCTTTGCTTACACCAAACTGAACACTGCAAGTGGCGCTTTAATTTTGTTTGCCAGTGTACAGCTTTGTATGTTGGGTAGTCATTTATTTTTAGGTTATCGGTTTAATAAACTGGAGTGGAGTGGCATAGTCATTTCAATCGCAGGATTTTTATTGCTCATGCTTCCTAGCGCGACGCAACCATCATTCGAGGGATTTTTAATGATGGTGATTGCTGGTGTCGCTTGGGCAATCTATACTCTTCAAGGAAAAACAGCTGAAAATTCTATTCAAAATACCACTGAAAATTTTATACGCTGTATCCCTTTTTGTCTGATTTTATTTCTTTTCTATGCTGATTTCTCACAAACTACTATACAAGGAATTTTACTAGCCATACTGTCAGGATCTATTGCATCAGGTTTAGGTTATGCAGTTTGGTATATCGCTTTACGCAAATTAAATATTACTCAAGCTGCCATTTCACAGTTATCCGTTCCACTCATCGCAGCAATCGGAGGCGTGTTATTTGTCAATGAATCCATCACATTAATTTTAGTGGTATCAGGAATACTAACATTAGGTGGTATAGGCCTAATTAATATCGGTAAAATGCAATGAAGCAATTATACTTGTGAAATTGAAGAATCTTTGTTGATTGCTTAATTTGTCAAAGTGCCTCGATGAAGCTGAGGCACTAGCTTTTAATTAGTGATTTTAACCAGTATTATTGATTCGAGAAGTACGTTGTAAATTTCTTTTCGTAAAGTTTTTTTCCATCTAAAGTTTGAATTTCGAGTAACCAATCTCCTTCAACAAGTTCCCAGTCATTCTCAATTAAATAGGAATAAAGGTTATCTTTTCCTAAATCAACGTAAGATAAATAAGCCTCAGGTTCAATAGGCTGGCCAAATTGATTAATTAAATTTGGTGTAGTCCATTTTATTTTTACAATAGAGTTACCACCTTTATGCAACCAACCTTCGTTACTATCAAACTCAATATTAACACCAAAACGTTGACCTTTTTTAGCTTCAATACTACTTGTCTCAAATACAACTTTGGGACTTCTTCCATAACCATAATTGGAATCAACAACTTCAACAATACCATATTCTTTGATATTAGCTCTCACATCAAAAACATTTACCTCAAATAGTTCCTTGAGCAGTTGTTTAAATGGAACTAACCCATTTTTATAAACATTAATATCCCAAGCCAGTTCATCAAGAATATTGTTGCGCTTTATTCTTTCGTCTTTATAGTGTTTAAATTTAACATTATTTTTATCTTCATTAAGCTTTAAAATATCAAAGCAATCTTCAAACCCTTTAACCTCTCTAGTATTTTGACAATTATATTTAGCGATACTTAGTTCAGCAAATTCATGCTTTTGCTGTTTAGCTTTTTCAAACATATCTAAAGCTTGTGAAATTTTACTCTTCCCAAGCTTCCCATCAGCATACATCTCACCCAAACGTAGACTTGCTGGTGCGTAACCATTATTCGAAGCTTTCAAATACCAATTTTCAGCTTTTTTTAAGTCATAACTAACCAGTTCTCCTCTGTGGTAATAAGCACCAATATTAAATTGCGCTCTAGGACTTCCTAAATCAGCAGCTTTACGGTAATACTTAAAAGAAACACTAGGTTTTTTCTCGATAAATGAACCGTCCTCAAACCCATCAGCTAATAACAATGCCTCATCTCGCTGGATATCTTTTAAGTTTTCACCTTTAAGTTTAGAAATTTCAAGTTTCCTACGAATAAAGTCGTCAACATATGCTGACTCAAATTTATCACCAAACCAATTAGAGTGACCATGACCAGCATTTTCATAAAAAATAGTTTCATAGTCTTTAGACAATTGACTTAAGCGATACTCCATTCTCTTAGACTGCTCAAAATGAGCAATTTCATCTTTTTTTCCTGCAATCAACAATAATGGTACTTTAAGGTTATCTAAGAGATAAAAGGGTGATACCTCCCAAAGTTCATCTCTCATTTCGCCAACAACCCTTTCAATCCTTCCTCTAGCTCTCTCATTCAGGTTTAAGTTTGTTTGACTAAATAATAATGGGAGGTCATATATTCCAAATTTTGCAATAACACAGTCATAATCTTTTGGATGGATAATAGCTAACATTGTTGCTGAATACCCACCGTAACTACTTCCCATAGAACACGTATTTTTAAACTGGTATTTTTTCTTAATATGGTTAACAGCTGCAGTAATGTCTTGTTCAATTATTTTACCAAACTGTCCTCGACCTTTATTCTCAAAATCTTTTCCAAAACCTTTAGAACCTCTAAAGTTTACCTTAAGTGTTGAGAATCCTCGACTGACAAAATATTGCGTGTCTAAATCAAAACCATCATAGTCTCTAATACCGATAGGCCCACCATGCGGAATAACTAATAGAGTTTGGTTATTGATTTTTTTTTCAGGCTGGGTGAAAATAGCTTCTATTGAATGACCATCACTTGTTTCTACTGTGAATATTTTTGAACTTTGTCTTTTATATTTAAATATATCCTCCGAACTATATGCAATAACTTTCGCAGTTAAAGTCTCAGAGTCGAATAAATAATACTCACCGGGGTTGGTGGAAGAAAATACCTTAATGATACTTTTATTACTGTTTTTATTTTCAGAAATTACTATTTTTTGCATGTCAGGAAAGGCCTTATCTAATAATTTATCTAGCCTTTTTTCATTATCCGAAAAAAATAAAGACTCTAACCTTCCATGATCAATATAATCAACCCTTTTCAGAGAAAATGTGTTTCTATCAATTTCTGCGTCTGTTAAATCATACTTTTCATGCTGGTAAATAATTCCCCCAAATTCCTTAGTTTTCAAATCAAATTCATACAGGGATATCAAATCACTATATTTATCGCTTAAAACTGCTAATTTGTTATTTCCAATAAAACCAACAGGAGTAAATTTAACTTTCATATCGTTATGAGTATAAAATTTAATCCATTTTTTTTCTTCTTTATTTAAAATCCAAAAATCAATTGCATCGTCTAAAAAATTGGATGCAAATAAAACTTCACCCTGATTATCTGAATAATATTTACTTGAAGAACTTAAATTATAACTGAGCTTATCATTCCGATCGAAATTATTATTTTCTAAATCAGAAATATTTATGTGATACAAATGGTAGCGATTATTTCTGAGCTTTTTTGCATATAAAACTTTATTTTTATCAAATGGTAAGCTATTAACTAAATAACCTGTGCTATTAATTAACTTCAAATCAGTGGTGGGTACACCTTCTAGATTATTCAAATGTAAAATAGCGCGAACTGTCTGGTTAACATTTTGATTATTAAAGGTAATATAAAGCATATTATCATTTAACCAAGTATAGTACTGAAAAAAAACATTAGAATCCGAAAATACTTCTGCAACTCGATAAATTTGCATGGTTTCAACATTGGTAATTGTTATAAAATGTTTTTCTTTTGTATTAATTCTGCTCGAAATAAACTTGCTATTAGGACTAAGCTGGTGAGAATGAGTATCTGATGAAGAGTACAGAACTTGAGCTGGAATTATATCGTTCCCAAAACAAAAAAACTGCTAAAAATCATTATTAGAAAAAAAATAAATTTACTCATTATAAGCTCCCTCCATTAGAGCCTTCTTTATAACTCCTAACGTAATCAAAAAACCTATCTTCTAAAACGCCTGTATATACTATTTTTCTTTTATCTAAAATATTAGGATAGTTTTCTTCTAAATAAACTAAAGCAGATGCCGAATTATTGATTAACTCAAAATACCCACCAAAACCAAAGTCTGTAATACTCACCTCTAGATCACCAACATAACTAATCATTTGTGGTTTTACAGAAAATCTCCAATTATCTTTATCAAATCTGAATTTTATATTTCGGTAAGAAAATATTTGATCAATACTATATTCTCCAGCGGGCAAATTAACTAATATATAATGACCTCCGGATTTCAGATCATTTTTAGTTAAAAAAATATTTTGGGGCCCATCAATTCTTATACGGTGTAAGTCAACCTGTGTATCAATCCCTATTAATAGATAACCCTCTTCTTGGGATAGTATCCTATCTTCATCAGCTTGAATTCTCTTTATATTCGTTGCACAAGAACACAGAAAAATTAGGAATAAAAACAAAAGTAAAAATTTTAAAATATCTTTTAGACTCATATATTATCCTCAGCATAGAAAGCTTTTACTAACTAGAATATTAAGTATAAATAAAGGATTATTGAGAGAAAAATATGAATCACCTTCCATAGAATAAAAAATCCAATATTGAGACACATTAATTTAATGATTGATTGAAGCATGATATTACTAATACTAAGTAAAATATTCAATATCTTGTACTTAATACTTGAAACTAAGCAATTTATCAATGATACCTACTGTAATTTATGCCAAAATTACGCCCTAAATTTGTAAAACTAAGCACTGGTAATGATTCGACTTAAAAAACTCTCACTATTTCAAGGTAGTAAACAGCTTCTTAACGCGGTTGATCTCACTCTTTATCCAGATCAAAAGATTGGGATTGTGGGTAAAAATGGCTGTGGTAAGTCGAGTTTGTTTCAGATGCTGAAAAATGAGCTGTCACCTGAAAGTGGTGAGTTAGAGTTTCCTCCCAAATGGCGTGTCAGCTCAGCTAAACAAGAAACTCCTGGCTCAAATTTAACAGCTATAGATTATGTACTCTCCGGTCATAAGGAGTATTATCAATTAAATCAAAAACTTAAAGTTGCAGAAGAAAAAGAAGATGGGAATGCTATTGCTCATATTCATGCGGGACTGGAAGCTATAAATGGCTGGTCGTTACCTGCTGAAGCCGCAAAATTATTAACCGGTTTAAGCTTTACCGAAGCTCAAATGAATATGACGGTAAAAGAGTTATCAGGTGGTTGGCGTATGCGATTAAACTTAGCGCAAGCACTCATTCAGCCTGCTGAAATTTTACTGCTTGATGAGCCAACCAATCACCTAGATTTGGAAGCGGTGTTGTGGTTGCAAAGCTTTTTACGCACCTACGAAGGCATGTTAATGACAATATCTCATGACAGAGACTTTTTAGATAGCTTTTGTAGCCACATATTACATTTTGATAATCAAGGTATTAACCAATATACAGGAAATTACTCAAGCTTTGAAAAGCAAAAACATGAGCGCGAAGTATTACAACAAGCTAGCTTCGAAAAACAACAAAAAGAAATTGAACATTTAGAAAAATTCATTACCCGTTTTAAAGCTAAAGCCAGTAAAGCAACCCAAGCACAGAGCCGAGTTAAAGCATTAGAAAGAATGGACAAGGTTACTGCGGTTCAAATAAAAACCAAATTTGGTTTTGAGTTTGCTCCTATTAATAAAAATATCACTGAACTTATTAATATTGAAAATGCGGATGCTGGTTATGCCAATGTACAGATACTATCCAATATAAAAATGCGTATTCTGGCCGGGCAACGGATTGGTCTGCTGGGTAGAAATGGTGAAGGTAAATCGACACTTATCAAATTAATATGTGGTGAGCTGTCAAATAAGGTTGGCGAGCTGAGTCGTAATAAACATTTTAATGCTGGCTATTTTGCTCAACACCAAGTCGAGCAGCTTAACTTAGATCAATCGCCTGTATGGCATATTCAATCGTTAGGTGAAGGAATTAGCGAGCAAGATGCAAGAAATTTTTTAGGCGGTTTTGCATTTCATGGAGATAAAACTCAGGACAAAGTGACTGGTTTTTCTGGGGGTGAAAAAGCGCGATTAGTGCTCGCAATGATTACCTGGCAGAAACCAAATTTACTGTTACTTGATGAGCCAACCAATCACTTTGATATTGAAATGCGTGAAGCACTTTCATTATCATTACAGGACTTTGATGGAGCGGTATTACTGGTAGCGCATGATAAAAACTTAATGGAAAGTGTGGTTGATGAGTTTTGGCTTGTTAATGACGGTCAGGTTAATCCTTTTATAGGGGATTTGAGTGACTATCAAAAGTGGCTTAACGATAATCGTTGGGGAACAAACGAAAAATCAAGCAATCAGAACAAAGAAAATACGGCTGCTTCAAAAAAAGAACAGAAGCGCATTGAAGCAGAAAAGCGTCAA
>JAUIHB010000126.1 GCA_030432465.1 Gammaproteobacteria bacterium | reverse complement strand
CATAGAAGTAACTTGTTCAGAGGTGAAACCGAGATTTAATAACTCTTGTTCAGGAAGTGTTTCAGGTTCTTTACAAACGGGGCATAAGCGCCTTGCAAGGCGTTGTGCAATAATTAAGCTTACCGAACTTGCAATGTTATAAGATGGTACGCCCATATTCATTAAACGTGTTAATGTTTCAGGAGCTGAGTTGGTATGCAGCGTACTTAAAACTAAGTGACCCGTTTGCGCGGCTTTTATTGAAATCTCAGCAGTTTCTAAGTCACGTATTTCACCAACCATAACAATGTCTGGATCCTGACGTAAAAATGCTCTTAGCGCGTTCGCAAAGGTCATTTCTGCTTTTGGGTTAATTTGTACCTGGTTTATCCCTACCAGGTTAATTTCTACAGGATCTTCTGCAGTACTTATATTACGCTCAGGCTTATTAAGAATATTTAAACCGGTATACAGAGATACTGTTTTACCAGAACCAGTTGGGCCAGTTACTAGAATCATACCTTGCGGCTGCGCTAATGCATTTAAGTAAAGCTCTTTTTGCTCTGGCTCGTAACCTAATACATCAATGCCTAGCATCGCACTACTAGAGTCTAGAATACGCATAACTACTTTTTCGCCCCATAATGTTGGAAGAGTTGAGACACGAAAATCAATGCTTTTCTTAGCAGTTATTTTTAGTTTAATGCGACCATCTTGCGGTTTACGTTTTTCAGCTAAATCAAGTTGCGACATTACTTTTATTCGAGCAGAAATACGGCTTTCCAACCCAATTGGCGGGTTTGCTACTTCATGCAGTACGCCATCAACGCGAAAACGAATACGATATACATGTTCATAGGGTTCGAAATGCAAATCGGATGCGCCGCGTTTAATTGCATCCATTAAAATTCTATTGATATAAACGATAATGGGAGCATCATCTTCCTTACTATTTACATCATTATCATCGTCGTCAATTTTAGAATCAACATCTGCACTAATACCGCTAAGCTCACTAAGTTGATCGTCGTTCAATTCAATACCATCATCGCTTTCGAATAGCGAATCTATCGATTTGTCTAACTCATCGTACGCTACAACGATTACTTCTGTTTGTAATCCTGTATTAAACTCAAAATCTTCAAATGCATCGAAGTTGGTTGGATCTGCACTTGCCAAGTATAAAGTTTTTCCTTTTTTGGCGATCGGGAGTACTTTATGCTTCTTGATTAGTTTTTCATTCCGCTCTTTACCATTGGGTATAAAATCTAAATCAATATTTTTGATAGATAAATAGGATGTTTGAAAAAGAGCTGCAGATTTTTGCGCAAGGTCACTTGCAGCGAGATTACTGGTATTACAGATCTGCTCCATTAGTGAAGAGCTACTGTCGGCCAAAGAAAGTTTACTACTATCAATGTAACCATAAGCGTTCAACTTTCGAATAAGAGGGGAATTTAGTTGCATATTTTATTTATTTTTCGCGATTTATAATTATTTCATATGAAAACAAATAATTAGTCAATACCTCCTTTTACTTATAGGTGGGAGAGTGAGTATCGTCACCTGTAAAGTCTCAGGCTTTCAATACCTCAATTACAATTTTTCTATTTAGAATAGCGTATTATGGTTATTTTTTTGATGTCATGTAAGATAGCGCAGCTTAGTAAATAATTTGGCTATTAAAATGATTGGACTGATTTCTAGAGTGGTTGGATACTTTTTTAAAAAATCTCGGGTTTATAGGGAGGTCATGGGGGAAATTGAAAACTTAAGAGCGCATTTTGATATGCCTGAAAGCATCATTGTTCTGAAATCTGGGATTAAAGTCTATGTTCCACAGCATTTAGATGATTATATACAGAAGCAAATTGTTATTCATAAAGACTTTTACGAACGTAAACTGCTGGATTTGCTTATAAATAAATATGAAGTTTCAGGAACGGTTCTAGATATCGGTGCGAACATAGGTAATCACTCATTATACTTTGCCAATTCAAATAATGTAACAAAAGTTTATGCATTTGAACCTGTTAAGGATACTTTTAAAACTCTCGAAAGAAATATAACCCTCAATAATATGCAAAAAAAAATTAGCGCATATAACATTGCTTTAGGAGCACAAAATACGCGAGCTAATATCTGCCACTTCAATGAAATGAATATTGGTGCCTCTAGGGTTAAGGAGGATTACTCTGGAGAAATAGAGGTTTGTTCTTTGGATAGCTTAAATAAAGTTGGCTTTATAGATTCAATTGCGTTGATTAAAATTGATGTGGAAGGTTTTGAATTTGATGTATTGAAAGGAGGGGAGCAACTAATCAAAGCCCATAAACCTATCATTTTTGTTGAAAGTTTTGGAGAAGCGTTCAGTAATGTTAAGAAATTACTTAAAGAGTTTGGTTATACGCTTGATAAAAAGTTAGTTGATGGGAACTATATTTTTACATATTCAGGTTAAACATGACTAAAAGCAGTGAAAGTATATATTTAACATTAATACTTTTTGTTAAGACCCTATTTCAAGCATCATTTTTGATTCTTTTAACATATTTATTGCCTGTAGATGAATATGCTAATTATATTTCAGCTATGACCTTGGCAATAGTATTGGCAAGTTTCACAACATTGGGAGCGAATTATCTTTTATTACAGCAAGCGGACCTTAAGGGAAAAATTAGGATATATCGAGGATATTCCAAGCTTGCTTTAAAGGCTTCACTATTTTTAAGTTGTATGTTTTTGTTATTTGTTAATTCAGTTTTCGAGAATAAATTCACTAGTAGTTTAACATTAGCCTTAATTGCAATATTAGAGATAATAATAGTCCCACAATTGCTTCTTTTTTCTTTTTATCAATACTCAAATTATAAAGTTATATACTCACAGGTAGTATCAGTAAGCCCATTATTATTGAAGCTCGTTGCTATCTTGCTTTGTTTATTTTTTGGTTCAAATACATCACTAGAATCATTTGTTTGGTTATATAGTGTTTTAACAGTTTTTTTGGTAATGATTATAATCTCTTCCCAGCCTTTTCCTGAGGAGCGAAATGAAAAAAGCCCAACAACAATCAGTGAGTTTGTCCAAGGGGTAAAATATTGTGTAATGCATTCAGCTTCTTTTGTTCATGCAGAAGTAGATAAAGTATTTATTAGCATATGGTTACCCTTAAATAGTGCTGGTTTATATGCTTTAGCCAGTCGGATCGTTCACACCACATTAATACCTATAACGGCTATTTATATAAAATTAACCCCCGAGCTTTTTTCATTATCTACTGATAAAAGGGCATTGATTCCTCAAATTTATAAGTTGCTTAGTTTATCAATGCTACTTGGCTGTATCTTTAGTGTTTTGGTATATTTTTTGTCAGATAAAGTGATGTGGTTATTTGATAGTCAATACGCGGGGTTAAGTGAGGTTTTGAGTTTATTAAGTCTCCTTTGCATAAGCTTTAAGAGTGCTTTATTAGTGGTTCTTGCTGTTCTCAAATTACCAATGTTAAGGTTTTTTTTAGAGGTTTCTTCGCTGTTACTTGCGTGTGTATTAGCAAGCTACTTGTCAACATTCTATAGCTTTTATGGTGTATTTGTAAGCTTCTTCATTGGTGACATAGTAGTTATATTGTTTAGTTTACTCGTTATTGTTTATCACTTTTTTTAAGAAAAAAAGCGCTTCACAAACAGTTTTAAAAATCTTATTGTAGAAAAATAGTCAACAGTGAAGTGGCAGAGCTCGATTATATTTAGTTTTCTTTTTGTATCTGAAGCCAGGTTAAGTTCTTGATAGATTGTTTGCTTCTTTGTTAGTTGGTGTTTATGTACCAATTGTTTGCATGCAACAGCTATCTGTTTGGTGTTCGTTACTCTGTTATGAGAATTAGATTGATTTATGAAGTAAGAGTGGTTATTTATGCACTTAGCTGCTCCATATTTTTTTACTAACCTGATCCATAAGTCATAATCTTCCCATGCCTCTAATGTTTCATCAAAGCCATTTAAATTCTTAATCTTTTCGGTAAGAATAAACACTTGATTGCCAACATAGTTTTGCTTAATTAGCGTTTCAAAATTTATTGTTTTCTTTTTATTAATTTGTTTGTGTTTGTTGGTGCCGTCAAAAAAAATGTAATTTGTAAATAAAAAACTGGTCTTTCCATCAATATGATTTATAAAGTCTTCTATTCGGTTTTTAGCAAAGTAATCATCGTCATCTAACCCCGTTAAATAATCACCCTTGGCTAGTTGTATTCCTACGTTTTTAGCTCCAGCAGGGCCAAGAGAAGTAGGGTTATGTACGATTCGCGTGTTTATGCTCTTTAAATTGTCTAAAAATTCCATCGTTCCATCATTTGATGCGTCATTAACAATAACTAATTCAATATTTTTATAGGTCTGGTTTTCAACGCTTGATATTGCTCGTTGTAATAGCTGAAGCCTGTTTTTTGTGGTTATTACTACACTAACTAAGGGGGTCATTGTTTTTTTATCATTATAAAATCAGTCTCGCAACTAGTTCCTTTGGCATATGCAATAGCTGATAAAAGTTTAACTAAAAAAGATTTTAATCGAAAAAATCTGTTAGAGGAAAGAAAGTAGGTATCGAGAAGCTTTGCCATTCGCGAAACATTTATCGGAAATTTACTTAATACTTTACCCAGATAAGTATGTTTAGCATCTATTTTTCCATATAGCGTTTCTAAATAATACTGTTGGTGATTTTGAAACATAACATTTGATGAAAACTTGCCGCTTTTGAACATTTTTTGGCAAATATTATTTAATAATAGATTATCTAAATGAAAAGTAATCGCGTGCTGTAGAAGTAAAATCTTGAGGTTTAGAGCTATTGCTCTTAGAATAAAATCTTGGTCTTCGAAACCGTACTGCGTAAAACTGACGTTGTAACCTCCCAGTTTTTCAAAGCTACTTTTCTTTATTGCAAAAAAAGCCGTTGATTGTTGTTTTATGTCGGATTTAGCACGTTTTTTATACGTTTCCCTTTGGTATTCACCCCAAAAATCATTGCTTTTAGCAGAGACAATACCCAAAGTTACATCTATATCGTCTTCTAAAATAGGTTTTATTAACATTTGTAGTGAGATGTTGTCCTTTATTTCACAATCACTATCTATAAAAACCAATACCTTACCATTTGCGATCTCAGCTCCTTTATTGCGCGTAAAGCTTAGTCCTTGATTCATAGAGTTTCTATGTGTTTTTAGGTTAGGCAGTGAGTGGTCAAGAAGATAAATAGGAGGCTCAGAAAAGTCATCAATAACAATTGTCTCTATAGTATATTTTGATATTTGCTTTTTGATAGAGCTTATTACGTGTGGAAGTGTTTCATTAGCATTATAGCTAGGTATAATTACACTACAGTCAATCATTATGTTGTAACACCTTTGAATATTCTTTAGCCACGTTATTCCAGTTATAAGTAGAGTATAGATTTTCGGGCATTTCAGGCTTTTTATATGGTGTTGTTATATGGCGTTTGATAGCGTTCGATAGTGCCGAGATATCACCACTGGGAAAACGTGTTACATAATTTAATGTCGATACAACGTCATTGCACGCATTTAAGTCTGAACATATAATCTGACACTGACATGCAGCAGCTTCGATAAGTACTAACCCCAGTCCTTCTTGGTCGCCTGATTGTGTAACCTTAAAAGGAGCAATAAACACCTCTGCTTTTTGGTAAAAAGGTACTAGCTCCTTCTGCGATTTTGGGCCATGAAAAGTAATATAACTATTTAGTTTATAATTATTAACTAGCGCTTTAGCAGGTGCTAAGTCAGGTCCAAAGCCAACAATATCTAAATGATATTCAAGATCATATAGTTTAAGGTTTTTTAATGCTTCTATTAAATCTAAAACGCCTTTTTTTTCTACCAAACGGCCAACAAATAAAAGACGATTTTTTTCTTTTTTCTTAATGGGACAAAACAAAGTGTCTAGGTCCACTCCCATAGGGATGACGTTTACATTGTTAAGTGTAGTTCTTTTATCAATATGATTTTTCATTGAATTGCTAACAACGGTAACTGCTTTTGCTTTTTTAAGAACTTTATATTTCAAATAGGTAAACACTTTATTTTTAAGTGAGAATAAGTCAGCCCCATGAGAGGTAACTAAATACTCTGGCATTTGCTTAAATAATGATAAAAGATAAATACACAATCCTTGGGGAATAATCCAATGCGCATGGATAATTACGTAATTATGTTGTTTACAAAGGCGATACAACGCAATTATCTGCGCTAAAAAAAATAGTGGTAGCAAAAACATATTTAGCTTATTTTTTTTTATATTTGCTAGCATGCCACCATTATTAATCAGTGTTTCAAATTTCTCTGGTGCATACTTGTACCTATGGACTTGAACACCATCGAGCAATTCATATGTTTTAGCTGCTTTACTATGAGGACACAACACGTGTACTTCAAAGTCCTTTGTCAGCCTTTTCGATAATTCATGGACAAATCCTGGTTCTTGATCAGCTTGCCATCTTGGATAAGTTGACGCGGAAACAAGTAGTTTTGGTTTATTTGTCATCTTTATACATTAAAGTGGTGATTTGTTCTGATACAAGCCCAACCATAAAAATTAAGAGGGATGTAGAAAATAACAATGCACTCATATTAGTAAATCGGCTGAAATAAAAAAAAGTATAAGCGTAATAACTTAGTCCTGTTATGAAAAGTATAAGAGAAATAGGTAAAAACACTTTAAGTGGAGAATAGAGTGTTCCAACTTTAAAAATTATCATTAAAAAGCGGATACCATCTTTAAGTGGTTTTATGTGACTTTTACCTTCACGCTGTTCTGCGTGAATTGGCACATAACTTACGGAGTAACCAGCCCTAAAAAAGGCCATTGTGGAGGTGGTAGGGTAGGAGAATCCATTTGGCAAAAGTGATAAAAACTCTTTAAATTTTTTTGCATTTGCAGCTCGAAATCCTGATGTAAGGTCTTCTACTTTTTGGCCTGTCATATAGCTTGCGAACTTATTGTAAATACCATTTGCTATGGCACGGCCAGTTGAGGCTTGAGAACCTTTTTGTCTTGCCCCTACAACTAGGTCGTATCCTTGTTCAATTTTTTCTAGCAAGCTAGGGATATCTTCAGGCTTATGTTGGCCATCAGCATCCATAAACACAAGTATCTCACCTGTTGCAGCACGAGCACCTGTTTTAATTGCAGCACCATTTCCTTTACTGTAGGGATGTGATATTACCTTGGCGCCCGCGTCTTTAGCCACGTTTTTTGTATTGTCTGTTGAACCATCATTTACAACGATTATTTCAGAAACGATGGATAATTCAATGATTCTTTTTATTACAGACGCTATTGACCCTGCTTCATTTTTTGCAGGTATTACGACAGATACGTTAAATGTCATCAATTGATACCTTTTCCATTATTTGGGTACATTCAGTTTTATATTGGGTGGAAAGCCAAGGATTATATGTGCTCCTAGCGCATAGTGAGTTTTGAACGTGTTCTATTTTTTCATATTGTTGTAACACAATTAAATTGTCGATCAATAAATTGGCGAGCGAAAACTCTTGCTGTATTAAAAATGCTTCGTATAGATATTCCGTCGCGTTTTTTAAATCTTGCTTGTCACGATATAAGTTATGCAGATTAAACAAAAAAGGTAAACGTAGTTTGCCAGAGGTTAATTTTGAGTCTAAAAACACGTTATTAACATCGATTAGCTGATCAACAGTAATAAGCTGGCAATGGTTAGATTTAATAATTGTGTGTAATTGTGTTAAAACGCTAGCAGCGCTTCCAGGCAAAAACTCCGATTTATCATCTGCTAATACGCTGGACAAAAGAGGATTTAATGAACTGTGATCATTCAACACACAACTGGTAAGTAATCGTTGCACTTGCGAGCTTTTACAATTTGGGCAATTATTTATTTGTTGCTTTAATACATTGTCTGCAAGTTCTATTTCATTATTTTCGAGTAGCATAATAGCTAAATGTTCAGATGCCCTAAGAGAACCTTTTTGCTTATGAAACCAAGCCGTAGCGGCCTGCATAGGCTTGCCCCAAGTGTTAGTTATTGCAATATTTACTGCAAACAACAGTGCGATATAGACTACTGAGGTAAAACAAAGCAGCTTTTTTAATTTTGGTTTTTTTTGAATGTTTATATAGTGCGCACATGCAATCAATATACCTAAAGTTGCCAGATAATTACGATGTTCAAAATAAAGCTCTAGCCCCACAATAGTAGACTCAAGTATATGAGCTGTAAAAAACCAAAGTATAGCAAAACTAATAATCGGCTTTTTATGAATAAGTGCAAAGCCTAGTAACATCAACAAAATGATAAATACACTTGCTACTAACCAATTTATTGAAGCAAAAATTGAGTGGACGATTGGTGCGTTATCATGAAATGGGTTATACGCAAATAAGTCAGGAAAAAATGAAAGACGTAAATACTCTGTAAGTATCACAAGTTGTGATTGAAAGCGTTCGAGCATTGAAAATTCGCGGTATCCATAATCACCGCCGCTGGAAATGATTGTATAAATCAAAAATAGTGCAATAACACTTATGGTTGAGCCATATAAAAGCGTAAGTAAGTGTTTGTATTTATAGTTGTTGTTCTTACTTGAATAAATTGTTTTATCGAGCAGTAGACAGAAAAGCGGTAACAAAATTGCATTTTCTTTTGAAAAAATAGCTAAACCGCCACAAATAACAAACGCGTAAAATTGTATGCGCAGGGCTTTTTTCGGGGTGTCTGCTTCATATTTTTTTGACCACAAATATAAATTTATAGCAATTAACACAAACATAGCAGAAAGTAGAGTCATACGTTGTATTGGTATTAATACCGCAGAGATATTAATAGGTAACAACACCCAAGCAATTGCAATAAATGCGGAGTAAATTGAGGTGTTACGATTACTCGATTTATTAAGAATGTTAATTATTTTGAATGCAAGTAAATAAACGAGCATACCGTTCAATGCATGAATAAACACATTAAGTAAAAGAAAGTGTTCAATATTATCAGGCCAGTCATTTATATTAATCAAAAATGAAAGCATAGAAAGGGGTCTGCCGAGTGGCCCTGATATCTCTGTCGTAATATACAAAGCGGCTGATTGAAAATCATGTACAGTTAGTAAAGCGCTTAATGGGCGGTAATCATCGTAGTAAAAGCTACCTGAAAGGCCTGGAAAAAAAGCAATAAAAGCTACGCAAAAGATAGTAATTATAGGAAAGAAGTTTTTCATGCAATAAAAAAGCGCTCTAAAGAGCGCTTCGTCCATAAAATAGAATTAAGCTTGTGGACAAGATTTAGGTGCCAATGTTTCATCAGCTGCACCTGTTGTAGCACATGTCCATGCACCGCTTGTAGGGTTGCGTGTCCAAGTAACTACTGCGCTAGAAACTTGACTAGGTGCATTTTGGATAGTACACACGATTGTAGTGTCTGTTGCTGTAATTTTACAGTTTTGTGTAGACGTAACTTTAACGCTCTTTAAAGCACTAATATCAGAGATTGTTTCGCCGTTATTTTTCTTCATTTCAAACTCAGTTTTTGGACCTGTAATTTCAGTAAGGCCAGCCGTTAGTTTGGAAGATGCTTGGTAATCTGAATAAGCAGGTAGTGCTACTGCTGCAAGAATACCGATGATTGCAACAACGATCATTAATTCGATTAGTGTGAAACCCTTTTGGGCTGTTTGTTTCATGTTTTTCATAATGTACCTCTAACGAGTGTTTATGGGGCTAAGTTATTAGAAAGAGCTGCCTGTTAAACAGGGCATACTCATTCCATTAATTAGTATAGTTAAACTTCTCTAATGAGAAAGTAAGTATTAGTAACTTTTCCCTAAGCGATTAATACCAAACCATAAAAAATTATTAAATTGTTTCTAAAAACCACCTAAAGGTACTACCAAGTTGGCTTACTAGGAACAAAACTAATTCCTTATTACTAGCCTGTACTTCCTGTACTCGCTATTTCTAATGAGATGCTAGCACGACATTTAAGACTTGTGTAGCATCTTTTTTTACAATTAGCTTA
>JAUIHB010000125.1 GCA_030432465.1 Gammaproteobacteria bacterium | reverse complement strand
TAGCAGCTGCACTATGCTATGGAGATGCAGAATGTCGCGCTGAGTTAGAAAATTCAAATCGAGGTTGCCCTCAATCAAGATGAAAAAAAATTATCCGAGGTTTGCTTTACATTTGTTGCTGCTGATATTTTTGGTGTTGTTGTGGATGCCAAATTACAATGTTCGATTGACTTTCAATTTTTGCAGCGTGCAAAGCTTGATCAGCTTTACTGATTAATTCTGTCACATAGTCAGCAATAGTTGATGTTTGCTTATTGGTATCAATTATTGCTGCGCCTAGTTTAAACTGTGGTAACAATGCGCCATGTAAATATTCTGGTTGTTGTAATCTAGCGTAGAGTTTATTCGCGATTGTAGCAATGTCATCATTACTTTTGAGGGGAAGAGCAACAACAAACAGTGCACCGCCAAAACGACTAAGCAGATCATTTTTTCTTATGATTTGAGATAAAATTTGTGCAATTTCAGTGATCACTCTGTCGCCGGCATCATGTCCAAATTTTTTGTTTATTATTTGAAAGTCTGCGGGGTTAATCATTATCATTGCTACCTGTGAATAATCCTCAATAAGCTTAGAAAGATTATTTTGAAACTCAATGCGACTGGATAGATAAGTAACCGGATCCTGCAAAAGTTTGGTAGTTTGTCGTAGATGATTTATTAATATATAACCAAGCTTGAGTATACTTTCTAGCAGTGGATAAAACTGATGCTTTGAAAGTGATTCTGCTTCAAGAGTATCATTTGACAACCATGTCGGTAGCTGTTGAGTAAAGCTTAAACCAAGCCACATTGAATAAGATTTTTGTTCGACATTATCTTCCTGAGCGCGGCGCTCATTATTATTAGGTTGCTCATAGTCACTTTCTGAAAAAGGCGATTCAGTATCATAGAGATTAAAATGAATCAAAAATGAGCCTTCTTTTTGACTTTTAAAAATAGAAGTTAAATGAAGTGATGAATGGGAAACTAATGATTTATTACGATTCTTCAGGCTTGGAAAGTTGGTGTTTTTTTCTAAGGGATCGAACTCTGGAAGTAACTGCTTGCTAAGATCGTCGGTGGTAGAATAGGATTCTACTTGATTGTCGTTACAGCAAAAAATATTGACAGTTGATGCGCCAGTTAGACGGGCAATAACATCCGCATAGAAATCGATCATCTGTTTGGTACTGCTCATTACAACTCTCGTAGATTATCTTTTGCCACCGATTACTGTGTAGCGCACTAACTTATTGAAATAATTAAAGATTAGATAGTAATATGATTGCGTGTTAATAACCATAGATTAAGTATTGGTATCTGTCAATTAGCATCACTACTAACGATAGTAGAATCAGTAGGTTGAGCTCATAAATGAATTTTACAGTTAACGCTAATATTAAAGGCTATCAGGGAATTTTGAAGGTTACTTAAGGCCTGAGAATTTTAATTTACCGTAAAACTATTGTTGAATTGAGAAGGATTATCTTATTTAAAAAGGAGAAACTAAAGAAATATACTTTTTTGTACTGTGATTATTTTTATTAAAAGTTATAAATATACCGAAAAGGCTTTTTCAGAAAGAAAAGAAGAAAAACTCTCCTGGAGATTTTTGGCTTCTTTCTATGGGGGAGGTTGTATAGTTTCTGGCTTTATTTAATTCTTGAATTATACTAGCTGTGCAAATTTTCTCCCTTGTCGTTATGCAAATTGTTAAAAACTAATTTTGAGTTGTTTGATAAAAATAGTTTAGTCGTAATAATCTGCCGAAGTCAGAAAGTTTTATTGCAAAACAGATTAATAAAAAAATCAAACAAGGAATCAATTATGCCTTTCAATTTTACACATCCTCTCCGTTTTATACGTAGAGTGGGTAGTCGAGCATTACCATTTTTTCTCTTACTGATGCTGGCTAGCTTTAATCAAACAATTCAAGCTGAAAACTCATCAGTTATGAAGCTTTCAACTGAGTTAATTAACGGTGAATCAATAGATAATATAACTGCCGGTCAAGCAGAGTGGTTGTATTTTACACTAGAAGTCCCATCAGGAGCGACTGATCTTAAGCTCAATATATCTGGCGGTAGTGGTGATGCAGATTTGTATTTAAAGTATGGTGCTGAGCCAAGGAGGTATGATTATGATTGTCGCCCTTATCTTAATGGCAATAATGAAACATGCACAGTAAGTGAGCCTCTTGAGGGTACTTACCATGTTAAATTACATGCGTATCATAATTTTGAGAATGTTTCTTTGGTGGGAAGTTATACCGTCAATACAGTCAATGAAGCACCTGTAGCTTTGTTTAATTATAGTTGTCAACAATTAAAGTGTCAGTTCGATTACTCTGAAAGTTATGATCCAGATGGCAATATCACCCGAGCTGAGTGGGATTTTGGCGATCAAAGGACTTGGATTGGTTCAGTAGATGACTATCATCACTACTATCAATCGGGTGTTTATCTAGTGACATTAACCGTTTTCGACAATGAAGGACTAACCAGTAGCATCACACATCAGGTTGATGTTGAACTGACTGAGCCCGAGGAGCCTAGAGAGCTTTTCAATAATATGGCAGTACCTGAATTAATGTTAAGAGATGGAAATAGCTTGACGTTTAAGCTCACAGTCATCGGTGTTGGCGATTTAAGTTTTCAGCTGTCTGGTGGCGAAGGGGATGCTGATCTGTATGTTAAAGAGGGTGCAGTGCCAACTAAATCTGATTATGATTGTCGACCCTATAAAAATGGCAATGATGAGCTCTGTTATTTTGGAGAAATAGGTGGGGATCGGTATTATACTTTTTATGTGACGGTTAATGCACATACAGCGTTCAGTGGTGCAAAACTATTACCATCCTATAAGCAATTCTATCCAATTCCCATTCCAGATCCAAATCCGGAACCTAAGGTTTTTTTGGAAAAATCAAACCTTACAGGTGAAGCGTTATCGGTTCATAGTTTTACTTTTGAGTCAGATGCGAAAGACACTATTTGGATAAAAACTTGGGGAGGCCCTGGAAATGTAGACTTATATGTCAGGTTTGATAACAAACCAACAGAATATGAGTTTGATTGTCGTCCGATGCTTCCAGGAAATGATGAGATATGTACTTTTGACCGGACATCTGCTGGCACTTGGTATATTGATGTTGTTGCTCGTACTCAATTCGAAGGCTTAAATTTGAAGGCATGGTGGAAATCATTTCCTCCGCCTTGATAGATTATCGCTTAACCCATCGATTTTATCGTTGAGTAATTCAATAAAAGTAAAACAGGCATTTATTGGATAGTAATAATCCTATAAATGCCTATTTTAACGATGTTTTTATTCTGTTTAAAAACTCTCAATTTTTTCTTAGCATAATTTTGGGGTTAACATTTTAAGCCTTTCCACGCATTCAGCCAGCCATTCCAGTTGTTCTTGAGTAATGGTGTAGGTTTTGTTGTAACGCGCTTTCACATAGGCTCGTCTGAGTCATTTAAATAAGGCTTTTTCTTTATCGGTTGGTAAGGGAAAAGCAGTTTTAAAATCATTATGCAAAATGTTGACCAGTGAATAAAGTTTTTCGATATCCTGTGTGTAGAGTTTGACATAATTGAAAAACTCAGTTGTTGGTAGCCTCTCTGTGATAAATTTGAATACCCTTATCAAGGGTATAGTCGCACGAAGACTTTCATTTTTGAGCTGTTAATAAGAGCAACAAATGGATATTTATGAAGGGGAGCAGGTGTTTAAGTATTTCATTTGAGTGTCCAATACCTCTGTTTTAGTGACAGTAGAGTGAAGGTGAGAGTAAAGTGAGTGTCTGTAATTGTCTTGAACAAATGAAAATTACATTACTAAAAAGTCTAGTTTCTTGAATTAATAGGCTTTTAATCTATGCTAAGAATTAAACTAGTGACCTAAAGGTAAAAAAATTGAGGGTCTTTTATTCAGGTTTAATGTCACTTTTGGCGTTATTGAGCAACGATTATTCACTGGCGGAAACCGATGTTCACATCAGTGGTTTTGGCACTATTGGTATTGTTGAGTCTGACTCCGAAGAGCTTGGGTTCCGTAATGATTTCTCTCGAAATGATGCTGCGAATAAGGGGGAAATCTCGTTTAAGGCGTTGAGTAATGTAGGTGTTCAGCTTGATTTTGATTTCAATTCTGATTGGGATGCTGTCACGCAATGGGTAGTACGAGAACAAGATGAACAAACTCTCGATTCGATAACATCATTAGCTTTCTTACGCTACTCACCTTCTGCTAATTGGAGTTTTCGGGGAGGGCGTACGGCTATCGATCTGTTTCATTTAAGCCAGTATCGCGATGTTGGGATTGCTTATACTTGGGCAAAGGTGCCAACCGAAGTTTATGGGTTTTCTCCTTCACGCTCTATAGATGGTCTGGATGCTCAGTACAATACAGTAATTAATGGTATTAATTTATCTTCCAAAGTTTTTTTTGGAGAATTTGAAGCTGACTTTTCCTCAACTCGCAATGAACCAATCGAGTTTGACAAAATGCGAGGAGTTCGGTTGATCGCAGAAACTTTTGATTGGTCAATTCAGGCGCGTTATTCAATCGCTGAGTTTAGACGCGACAACATTATTCTGGCTTATATCGTAGATACCATTCAGAGTGTTGAGCCTTTATTTCCTAGAGCAATGGAGTTTGCTTCAGAAGTCAGTTTGGCGCAAAAGGAAATTGTTTATTCTTCGGTTTCGGGACAGTACAACTTAAATAATATTTCGATGATGGGGGAATTGACACATATCAATTCTGATTCTCGTGCTTTGGAAACAATTAATAATGGATACTTAAGTTTTATTTATCATTGGAACGAGCATAGCTTTCATTTGACAGGGTCATTTTCTGATTCACAGGCTTATTATTTTGATGAATTTGTTTACGATGAAAATGCGTTGGCGCTGTTTATCGATTTAGTTGAACGACAACTGAATACTTTGGCTAATAATCAAATAACACAATCGTTAGGATGGCGTTGGGACATTACCGAATCTACCGCTTTAAAAGTACAATTAGATCACACTCGTTACAAAGGACTTGGAAGCTCTCTATTAGGCGGCTCAGAAAATATTACTGATCGTGACGATGGGAATATTAATACCTTATTCGTTAATTGGAGCTTTAGTTTTTGAATATGTTAAAGCGAGCTCTATTTTTATTGATATTGGCGATTTTTGGTCAGGCTCATTCGCAATCGAATGAGGAGAACATTGTGGTTGTGGTTAATCAATCGAACCTTATTTCAACGATTTCTAAAGAACAATTAGTCGATTTGTTTATGGGAAAGTATGTTGCATTTCCTGATGGCAGTTTCGCTGTACCAGTTGATCTGGAAGAGCCCACATCGTTGAAAGAAGGCTTTTACGGTTCCCTTGTCGGTCTTTCATTAGCCCGAGTTAATGCCTACTGGTCGCGGATTCGGTTTACTGGGCGTGCACGACAACCTCAAACCCAAAACTCAGAAGCCGGCATAATAACTTTTGTTGAATCTGAACCTCAGGCTATCAGTTATATTTATGAGTCCAGTCTTACACCAAAGTTAAAAGTGGTTTATCGATTCAGTGAATAAGTTGCGTCTTCTTTCTCGATTAGCGCTGGCAATATTAATTGCAGGGGTATTCTTTGGCGTTGTTGCAGCTTATAGCTTGTATAAAGTTACTTTAAGTAATGAGTTTGACGATGCCAATATGTCTATTGAGCAGTTGTTTAATACGGTTTCACCGACAGCTTCGATTGCTGCTTACTTTGAAGACCCAGAGTTGGCGAAAGAAGTTGTTAATGGCCTTGAAACTAATAACACAGTCGATAAGGCCGTTTTTGAAGCAGGTAAGCTTATCGTAGGTGATATTACTTTAACTTCACAAGCGGTTCTCAGTTTTGATGTTAACCATCCGTTTATGGATGATTCCATTATCGGCAAGCTTAGAATTTATCCCGATCTTGATCAAATTCGTCGAAGTGCTGAGGTGATTGCCTATGCAAACGCACTAACGCTGGTGGCTATGGCATTAGTTATGACCTTTTTAGCGATTACAATTTGCTATCTTTTGATAACCCGTCCAATGGTAGCTACGGGTCGTGCATTACATCATATTTCACCAGGTACTGAATCTCGGTTATCCACGCCCAATTCACACCAACACAGTGAAATTGGACAATTGGTTGATGACGTCAACCATTTGCTGTCGAAAGCAGAAGATCAATTGATTCAGGAACGTGAGCTTCGCAATCAAATCGAGAAGTTGGAACAACGGTTTCGACTGTTGTTTGAAAATTCGATTGCTCCGATCATCCTGTTAACGAATACCAGCGATATTGTTTTAAAAAATAAGGCGTATGATGATTTACTGAAAAAACTTAATATTACTAGTGAATCCAAACATGGGCCTTTATTGAGTGGGCTTTTTGTTGAGCAATCGGAATTTTTTCGCAAGGTCAATAAGCAGCTGGAGTTAGGCGAGTTTGCAACCGGAGAATATAGGCTTGCTACTGATGGCGAATTATTGGTATGGATGCAGGTTGTCGTCACAAAAATTTACTCCGATGACAAAAAAACATTCTATCAATTGACTATGCATGATATTACCAAACGTCGTGAACAACTTGAGGCTCTGAGTATTGAAGCACATGTTGATAAATTGACTGGTCTGTATAACAGAGCCGCTACGGAAAAAGAAATTATTCAAAAAATAAGGTATTCCATACCGTTTGCATTGGTATTAATTGATCTCAATGGTTTTAAACAAGTTAATGATATTTATGGACACGAAGCAGGCGATCTTGTTTTGAAATATGTGGCCAGAGCAATGCAAGAGGTGACACGTAAAAATGATATCGCGAGTCGTTGGGGTGGCGATGAATTTGTGTATGTTCTAGATGATATCAATAAAAACGCGGTAATAAGAGTGCTTCAAACGTTCAGAGCTAAGTTGTCGACTCCTATAAAACTGGAACATCGAGCTGTTGAGGTAACCGTGGGGGCTAGCATGGGAGTTTCATTTTATCCTGACACCAGTACTGAGATAGAAACACTGATTCGACGTGCCGATAAAGCTATGTATCGTGCCAAGGCTTTAAAAAAGATAGAACCAGAAAATTGTATTTTCTTCGCAGAGCAAGAACAATAATTACACATCTGGTTTAATCAATGTTTAAACTTGAATTAATAATTCATGTGTCTTATTAAATTAAAATATTAAATCTTCTTGCACCGTTTATAAAGGAACTAAATGGATAGTTAGCAGAGGGGCGGTTGATTAACTGTTTAAGTAAAGTAAAGAGCCTGACATATAAGGAAAGACATGTCAGGCTCAAGTTGTGACGATGAATATTGACTAATTTGTTTTGCACCTAAAACATGTTACTTATTTAGTCTCGGGTACATCGTTGCGCGTGGTTCCCATTGGTGTTTTTTCTTCATCATCACTTGTGCTAAAGCCGCCCATACCTAAACGAAACTCATTAGCAGTTGTAAACTCATTGGAAGTATTTTTTCCGTTGCTAGGCATTTGACAAGTTCCTACGCGGGTTAACTCGGTATTTCCCCAAAAAGTAATGCCAAAAGGTGACCAAGTTTCAACAGTCTCGTCCCAGTGACCCATACCTCTGTCTTTAGCACCCATAGTTGATAAGTCAAAAGCAATTTCATCATTTCCTCGGCCGTTCCAGAAAGTGAGTTTAATCCGCACCAGATCACCTTCCTGAGTTGCTGTGCCATACCAGCCTCGATAACTTGAACTGACTACATAGTAACGTTGCTGAGAGTCTGCAACACCGGCATAATAAAAACACAAGCGCTGAGTGGCCCATTGTCTGTGTGATACAGGAGAGAGTAAGCCAGAATCTTGGTCATTGTAGTAAGTCACTGTCCATTCATTTAGAACACCATTTGGTGTTCTGATCATATCGGGACCGTAAGGGGGTTGTGCATAGATTGAAGCACTAAATACAAATAAAACTAATGCTAACTTCTGTATAATACTTTTCATTTTGTTCTCCTAAAATTGAGATTGAGAATATTATCTTTACAGCTAGCCTAGTCATTAAAGCTGTGGTAAATAACTTAGGCGACTCCATTATAGTCAACATTTATCACTATAAAGTTAAGCTTTCAATAAATGATGATTTTTTGATATTTAATCTCAATATCAAATAAAATAAATATATAAACTCTAATTCCTTATGTTGATTTTGTGTGTCTAGAGTTGAAAGCTAAGTTTTATCAAGAAGCAACTCAAGTTCTAACTTAAAGAGCAAATTATTCGCTATCCTGAGATTTCTATCGAGATTGATAAGCTCTGGTATCATCATGATGCGACCATACAGCTTTTTAAAACTGTTGCACAAAAAATTATTGATGAAATCAACTAGACTTATTACTTGGGAGAAAAGCTTGAAGGTATAGGCGCAAGTATTGGAATCTCAACATTCCCTGACGATGGCGAAGTGCTTGGCACATTGATTAAGCAAGCAGATTGTGCAATGTATCAGGCAAAAAATAGTGGTAAAAATCGTTATGTTTATTTTCGATAGTATTTATTGTCGATGTTAATTTTTATTAGTAGCAAATAAAGAACTGGTTTGATTTGACAGAGTAAGTAGTTAATATAGAATAGACGCCAAGGAAAAACAAGGAACGATATATCAGCGATAAATAGCGTGATTACCATCAATAACGCGATTAAATATTTCTGACTTTCATTTAAGTTAATAATAAATAAAAATAAGACGGAATATACATGCATTACTCTCAATGGAGCACTTCTTCCTCTATAAAATACTCTATGTTTTTTCGGGTATTCTTCAAGTTTAATTCGGTATTGTTATACCTTTTTATTATTTTCTATTTGAGTTTAAGTTCTGTTCTGCACGCTTCTGAAGTTAGCAATTTAAAAAGAAACTTGTATGCTTCTCCAAAAGTACATCAAGTTCCAGGTAATGATGAGTATAAATATGCCCAAATGACATCTATTGTTGAAGATAATTCTGGCATAATTTGGTTTGGTATGTTCGGCGGATTAGCTAGATTTGATGGCTATCAAACTAAAGTTTTTACTGCCGGCCAAGGTGAACGCTTTTTAAGCAACGGAGCAGTCAACAATATTGTTAAAGATCGCCAAGGTAACATTTGGATAGCGACTCGAAAGGGACTCAATCGATTTGATCCTCGAACAGAAACATTCAAACATTATTACCACCAAAAAGATGATGTGACGACCATCAATAATGACTTTGTGAGATCCTTGCATATCGACGCTGATGGAGTTCTATGGATTGGAACAATAAATGGGATCTGCCGTTATGATGAAAAAAAGGATAGCTTCGATAGAATACCACTTGTCTACCCACATCTGTTTTTTAGTATTAGAAGTATCGCTGAAAGTGGAGATGGTGTTTTATGGTTAGTTAGTCATACTGAAGGGCTCATCAGTTATGATAAGCAGAGAGATATTGTTACCTTCTATGGCTTAGAGGAGTACTCTATAATGGATCATAGGGTAAAAATAAATCATGTAGTTGCTGTTACCTCTGAGCTACTCTGGATTAGTTCTGATCATGGTATATTTAGTTTAAATACAATCACAAAAAAAATTGAACTTCTGAAGTTTAATTTGAATGATAGTAAGAATATAAGCTTTAAAGATTCTGATTATATGTTTTTATCTCGAAATGGCAGCATATGGTTTGGAGAGGAATCAAAAGGGTTATGCGAGTATAAGCTTTCTGATAATGCTGTAAATTGTTTTACTATCGGAGGAATACAAGATAAAGCTAAGCATATTAGCTTTATCTATGAAGACTCTAAAGGACTTATATGGTTAGCAATAGGCAAGTCTGGATTAAGGTATTTTGATCCCAATAATCCTTTCCAATTAATTCAATTTAATCAACCTCATCATATTATTCAAAGTATTGAACAAGACAATAAAGGGCAGTTATGGTTAGGTACTGGTGCGGGGTTAATTAAGTTGACTCCCTCAAAGACCTTTGAAATATTTCGCCAAGATTCCAACGAACCTGATGGACTTGATTCAGAAAATATTTTTACCTTAAATTTTGAATCAAGTCCATCAG
>JAUIHB010000124.1 GCA_030432465.1 Gammaproteobacteria bacterium | reverse complement strand
GTCACTCTTCGTTACTTGTCGCTGATTTAGAGTGACTAAACCACGCTCCGCGCGCCTCGATTGGCAAAATTTTAACCGCAACAATCTCAAAGAATGAAAGATAAACACGCCCTAATATCATCTATATAAAATATCTCATTTTTTAGCTCATTTTTTTCTATTCCTTATGACCGTTTGTCATTAAAGCCTTATTGACTCAAGCCTCGTAAAACTCTATCGTCAGGGTAATTACCTGATTAAGGATTTATTAGCAACGATGTCAAACTCAATAGAAAAACCAAACCAGTTGGAACAACTTAAAGCAATGACCAAAGTTGTTGCGGATACTGGAGACTTTAATGCCATTGCAGACTTTGCCCCAGAAGATGCGACAACTAATCCTTCGCTACTGCTTAAGGCTGCTAGTTTGCCCGCTTACGAAAGTACCATTGCACAGGCCATTGAATTTGCCAAAACAGGTAGTAATATCCAATCCCAGCAAATTGCCGATGCTAGCGATTATTTAAGTGTACTTATCGGAAAAAAACTTCTGAAACTCATTCCAGGCCGAGTTTCTACAGAAGTGGACGCTCGGTTATCTTTTAATACTCAGGAAACCATTAAAAAAGCCGAAAAACTCATCGAGCTTTACCATTCAGTAGGTATCGACAAATCACGCGTATTAATCAAAATAGCTGCAACTTGGGAAGGTATTAAAGCCGCTGAAAAATTAGAGCAAGCCGGTATTAATTGTAATTTAACCTTATTATTTAGTTTTGCTCAGGCGCGCGCTTGCGCCGAAGCGAGTGTGTTTTTAATCTCACCTTTTGTGGGACGTATTTTGGACTGGTATAAAAAAGCGACAGGTAAAGAAGACATCCCCGCAACAGAAGATCCAGGCGTTAAGTCAGTGACAGAAATTTATCAATACTACAAAACCCATGATTATAAAACGATAGTGATGGGAGCTAGTTTCAGGAATACCGGCGAAATTATAGAGCTTGCAGGTTGTGATCGCTTAACCATTAGCCCCGGCTTAATGGACGAGCTGGCTTCTAATACCAACAAAATCAAGCGTAAGCTATCACCACCACAAGATATAAAAGAAGCTCCTAGCGCGCTTACGGAAGCAGAATTTCGCTGGTTAATGAATCAGGATGCTATGGCAACCGAAAAAACAGCGGAAGGTATTCGAGCATTTGCCGCAGATCAAATTAAGTTAGAAGATTTAATTGCTGAAAAATTATAACACGCCCTTTCCCTCCTTCGACTTGAATGTCCTAAAGCAGATAACAGTAGAAGGAGATAACTTTTGTACTGTCTATTTATAGCAACCAAACAGAAAGTAATACAGCTAATTCATTAACAGCATTTCCTCATGGGCGATTTTTATTTGATGTTAAAATAAAAAAACCAGATATTTAGCCACAAACATCACGCCAACTTGAAAAATTTTTCTTTAATCCCCATATCCTCGTCAGACCGGAGTCTTGAACTGCTTTCTATAACTCTTCCCCAATCCAGAGAAGTCGTTATTCATCGTATACAAACTCCCTAATATGTAGTTCAACCCGATACTGGTGAATGAGGAGTTCTCCAAATGACAAATCCCTGTGTACTACTGTATATACCTGATGAAACTCTTAAACAAGAAATGCTCAACAATCAAGCGGTGAAGCAATTTAGCGTAATTGATGTTGAACGGGAAAATGACTGGATCCCAGCTCTCCAAAAAAATCTAACAGATATCGCAATTGTCCAAGCCGATAGCTTTAACCAAACGCAATATGAGTCATTAATAAAAAGCGGAGTACTACCCAAAGTTGAAATTATCTTTATCAGCAATGGTCTACCTAATAATTACATCGATAAAGCCATGCACCGTGGGGTCTCTTATCACTTACGCCTTCCCTTAAACTGGACAAATTTTCAACACTTACTAGATGAACTCTACACTGATATTTCCCAACATAAAAAAAATACACAGACGGTTGTTTCAAGTAACTTAGATCAATTTGGACTGTTAGTAGGCTCTTCGCCTGTCATGCGACGTTTGTACCGTGTCATCCGAAAAGCAGCAGACTCAAGAACAAATGTCTTCATTGTCGGTGAGAGTGGTTCCGGCAAGGAATTAGTTGCAAATACAGTCCACTTATCAAGTTCACGCTGTGAACAACCTTTTATTGCGATTAACTGTGGAGCATTAAGTCCTGAATTAATCGAGAGCGAATTATTTGGTCATGTTAAAGGTTCTTTTACAGGCGCCAATAAAGATCGTGTTGGTGTGTTTGAACAGGCAGAAGGAGGAACTCTATTTCTGGATGAAGTGACAGAAATGCCACTAGAGCATCAAGTTAAGTTACTTCGAGTATTGGAGTCTGGAGAATACCGGCCAGTAGGAAGTGAAAGAGTCAAACATACCAATGTCAGAGTCATAGCCGCAACCAACCGAGAAGCATCTCAAGCCATCAAGAATGAACTATTTAGAGAAGATTTATATTTCAGATTAGCGCACTTTCCTGTACGAGTACCACCACTACGAGAAAGGCAGGATGACATTACGGGGTTGGCAAAACACTTTTTAGCTTATCGAAATATTGAAGAAGGCCTCATCAAAGATATCAGTGTTAGTGCACTTGAAAAAATTTCTCAGTATCGATGGCCAGGAAATGTCAGGGAACTTAAACACGCCATAGAGCGCGCTTATTTACTTGCTGATAGCACAATAGAAGCCGAGCATTTAATTCTTGAAGATGAACTCCAGCATACAGACAACAAAACCATTCCAGGTGGGATCCCGTTAGATGAAGTTGAACGTCAGGTGATTATTAAAACGCTAGAAGCTAATCATGGGAATAAATCAGAAACAGCTCAACAACTGGGAATCAGTGTTAAAACACTTTATAACAAACTGGAAAAATATGATAAAGCCCAGTAAAAATAGTACTTTTTATTTTTAACAAAAATAAAGCGAACCGGAAATAATTATTTCAGGTTCGCTTTATAGGTCAATCCAATCAAGAATTTTCATCTTTAACATTAACCTAGTATTTTCCTTTTTATTACGCACATTCCTTCGAGTATCTGTATTCATCAAAACCACCGATTAAACTGGCGGACTGCCTCTAAATGCCCTTGAAGCAATTGAAACAACAAATAATACTAAGAATATAAAAAATAAAACTTTTGCTATACCAGCAGCGGCACCTGCAACACCACCAAATCCAAGAACAGCCGATATTAACGCGATAACTAAAAATGTTAGAGCCCAGCTTAACATGATAATCTTCTCCTATTGCTGATTAAAATTTACTGCCATTAAAAGTTTTTCAAACTTCTGATTTGAGTAAAGCGATTTCTGTGCCAACTTGATTTATATCTTTTTAAAAACAGCACAAACGTAGATTTCTTCAGGCTTAGGAGCTATTTCATGAGCGAATAAAAATTCGAATTTTTATTCGCTCATTATTTTTTACAGAGAAACTATTGAAAAAAATTCATGCTTAAATGTTAATATTGCACAATGTCACTAATATTAATTGAATCAGTATTTAACACGGTAATTACAACGATGTGACAAGCGCAGTTGAAACTCTCAACGATACAGAGTTAACAGATGGAATGATAAAAAATAACTTCCTTAAAAAAGCAAAATGATACGCATCATCGTTCGTATATTTTTTTCCTGAAAGTGGAAAGATCATCTAATACTAGATAAAAACAAGGCACAATAATCAATATAATCGCGGTAGCAAAAACAATTCCAAAACCTAATGAAATTGCCATAGGTATTAGCTGGTACGCTTGTCTTGACTGCTCTAAAATAATTGGGGTAAGACCACCAAATGTTGTTAATGCCGTTAATACAATCGGCCGAAAGCGTCTTACTCCGGCTTCTAAAATCGCATCAAATGTGACGAATTTTTTATCCGATAGACTAGCTCTTTTTTTATTCGCGTAATCCACCATTATCAAAGCACCATTCACCACAACCCCTGCTAAAGCAACGACCCCCATTAAACTCACAATCGACAAATCATAACCAAGCATTAAATGTCCGATGACCGCACCAATAATACCGAAAGGAATGGCCAGCATGACAATTAAAGGCTGAGCATAACTACGAAATGCAATCGCTAATAGCGAATAAATAACAAACATTGCCATAGCAAATCCGCTCCACAAGACTTGAGTTGACTCCCTCATTTCTGCTTGAGAGCCGCGAAATGACCATGTTATTCCCGGAAACTCTTGCATTAATTGTGGCAACACGTCTTCATTTATAGCATTTAACACTTGGTTAACAGCTCCAGCGGGTTCCACATCCATTCCTACGGAAATAACTCGACGACCATCTCTTCTTTCCAGAGTACTGTAGGCTTCACTAACTTGTAGCTGAGCAACACTCATTAAAGGCACTTCATAGCCTTCCGGTGTTTGAAGAATAAAATTATCTAATGTATTTTGATTTTGTCGCTCTGACTTTGGTAGTTTGACTCTAACTTCAACTTCATTCGTACCACGTAATTGCCTTAATGCTACAGCCCCATAAAAAGCATCACGAATTTGTCGACCAATATATTCGGGAGTCAAGCCTAAAGCTTCGCCCGCAGGTAATATTTTAAAGTTGTACTGAATTTTGCCGGTGTTATAACTATCATTAACATCTCGGGTTGCCGAAAAATCCTGCATGGTTTTAACAAAAGATTCACTAGCCTGCGCTAACACATCCAAGTTCGTATGACTCAAATCAACACTGATATCATCACGCCAACCACCCGGCCCACGTTCTGCCTCAAAAGTTATTTGATCGACTCCTTCTATATCTCCAATTTCATCACGCCATAGTTCAATCACCTCTAATGCCGACATATCCCTTTCGTCTGGTGACTTCATTACAATTTCAACATCAATAAAATTTTTCCCTCGTACATTCGTTTTTATACCTTCTGCAACTTTAAACAAATCATGCTCTACAAACATATTATGAGTTGCCTGTGTAATAGATTCCGCAACTTTAGCAGCTTTATCCTGTGTTGTGCCAACGGGTAAACGAACGCCTGCTTCAATTTCATCAGCAGCTTGTCTTGGCATCATAATCATTCCCATATGATCACTGTAAGCAAAAGCTCCCGTTACAATCAGTACACTCATAGCTCCACTTAAAATGACATAACGGTGGTTTAAATTCCAATGCAAAAATGGCCGATATTTATTTTCTATAAATTGGGTAAATTTATTGGCAACTTTACGCTGACGTTGATGTATCCGTTGTCCCACTGAGCTACTAGATTTCTCAGAACTATGGGCTAGATGCGCGGGTAAAATAAATAGGGCTTCGACCAGAGAAATAATTAACACGGTAATAACAACGACAGGCAATGGCCACCAGAAAAGTCCTGTTGTACCAGGAATAAACATAACAGGAATAAATGCAACAATCGTTGTTAAAATAGTAAAAGTAACGGGGGCGGCTATGTCTCTGGCTCCTTTAATTGCAGCAGTCATAAAGTCATCGCCCTGCTCTCGATACTCATAGATATTCTCACCAACAACGATCGCATCATCAACCACAATTCCTAACACAACTAAAAAAGCAAACATCGAAATCATGTTAATACTAACGCCTGTAGCGGGTAAAAATAGTATTCCGCCAACAAAGGAAATAGTCATTCCCATCATAATCCAGAAGGCTAATTTATATTCTAAAAATGTGCCTAAAATTAATAAGACAATAACAACAGCCATCCAACCATTATCAATTAGCAAACTTAGTCGATCATGAAAGTCTTCGGCTCTGTTACTATCAATTCGATACTCGACGCCATCAGGCAATACCTGACTGAATTCTTCTAATACTTTTTCAACAGATTCAGCAATATCAAGTGGAGACTGTTTACCCACTCGAAAAATTTCAACCTCAACCGAAGGTTGCTGATTAAACTGAGCATGAAAACCTTCTTCTTCAAACCCATCAACGATATTGGCAATATCCCCTAATCTGACAATTGCTCCTTGCGCAGTAGTCACTACTGGTACTTGAGCATACTCCTCAGCTGTTTGTTTCCGTTCTTTTAAACGAATAAGAATTTCACCTTCATTGGTTTCGATAGCGCCAGCAGGAATATCGCGAGATGCAGATTCAATATGATTCGCAATTTGTCTGAACGTTAATCCATATTCGCGTAATGTCTGTTGTGATATTTCAATATGAGTCACATAACCGGGAACATTATTTAAACTGACCTGAGAGATATTGGGTTCATTCACCAAACGATCCCTCAATTGCTCTGCCAGTTTACGTAATGTCCAGATATCGACATCGCCATACAAACCGATTTCCATCACATCTCGCTGTTGAACCTTCATCGATACTTCTGGTTTTTCAATATCATCGGGAAATGTGCGAATACGATTAACAGCCTGATCAATATCCTGAAAGGCTTTCATCTGATCAATACCAGAAACCAATTCTAAGGACACACGTCCTGATCCTTCTCTGGCTTGAGAGGTCATCTCTTTTATGCCCTGTATTCCCAGTAATGCTTCTTCAACAGGTTGTAAAATACCTTTTTCAACTTCTTCCGGTGACGCTCCTGGGTACTCAACGTTTACCTCAACAATGCCTAATTCAAATTGCGGGAAAACTTCCTTTTGTACATACAATGTCATTAACAAACCACCGCCAAGCAAAATAATCATCAACAGATTGGCTGCAATGGCATTACGAGCCATCCATTCTATGACTGAACTTGATGTGTTTTGCCCTGTGTTATTCTCTGATTGACTCATTGTGTCAATCCACTTTCAGCTTGAGTATCTTTTTGAGCTTGCTCCGTCGAGATACTGTCTTTCAACCGAACAGAGGCACCTTGTCGCACAACCGACAAATCCGTAGTAATTACGTGATCGCCATCCAATAAACCGCTTTGAATATAGGCATATTTATCATCTTTAAAAATAATATCCACAGATTTGATTTTAAGCTCGTCATTTTGCATCACCCAAACCGTATTTTGTTTGCGTAAAGAAGTGAGTGGTAATCGGATAATATTTTCTAACGGTTGAATAGGAAGTTCTACTTCAACATAACTGCCAGCAATTAAAGCAGAAAAATCATTATCATTACTTTGCAAACCAAGTGGATCTGGCACATCGATAAGTATTCTTGCCATACGGGTATTATGATCTAACTCAGCAAGTACTTGTTTTAATCGTCCCTGATGAATAATGTCAGGCTTTCCCAAAGCTCGACTATAAATTAATACAGGCTCCGTTTCTCTTTGTTCCTTACTTCGAGCAAGCCTTTCCAATTGCGTTAAAGGAAGCATCGCTTCGACCCAATATCTTTCTGTTCCAATAATTCTGGTAATCACATCAGAGGTTTCAACTTTCGAACCTAAATTAACTGGTTGAGTAATAATTTGACCGTCAAAAGGTACTAATATTCTTGTTCTATCTAACGCTAATTTTGCTCCTTTTAATTCACTTTGCGCAGCCATTAACTCAGCTTCAGCCTGCTGTTTTTGTGGCTCTCTCAACACTAAAGAGCGATTAGCTTGAGACACATTTTTATCTAATAACGACAATCCTTTACGTGCACCAATCTGCTCTCCCATTTCAATAGCATAGGCAGACTTAGCCTGAACTAAACGTGCCTCAGCCCTTTGTAATTCAAGTGCATAGTCCTGCTGGTCCAACTCAACTAACCACTCTCCTTTTTTTACATAAGCCCCCGGCTCAAACTTCTGAGACACTTGCACAATCTCGCCACTGACCCGCGGTTTTATTTCAACTTGCCGAGCAGGTTTTACCATCCCCATAGCTTTAATTTTTGGAGAGTAACTTGAAATAAAAACGGCTTGGACTTCAACCAACATCGGTGTTTTTTTCGTTGCGCCTTCTTTTTTAGCTGTAGGTTGGGTAGAAAAAATCAGCCACAATAAAACTGCGGTTAATGCAACAATAACAAGAATTAATAATGATGAACGAGAAAAGCCAGAAACATTTGCATGTGATGCGGTCATTATTCCTCCGAATATGGAGATGATTAGGCTGAGAAATCACGATAAATTTAATAATATTTGAATAACTCAGTGCTTTCTAGAGGATATCAAACGTTCTGCTTGTCTGCAAAAAACATTTTATATCAACAAGATACGTTCTTCTCTTACAGAGATTGTTCCAACTATCAAAAACAAAACTCTGATACAGTCAATATTACACCTTAGCCTAACCAAGATATCTAAAGAAGCCAATATATCTAAATAATGAGGTTGATAGACATGCTAAATAGAAATAGCTGCAATAAATCTCTACTCAGCTTTATTGGAGAAATTTTATTATTTCAAACTAAACCAATAATGAGTATTCAGCTATTTTTTAATGGCGGCTCAATACGCCATTCAACAGCAACACGTTTTCCATCGAGGTTATATGGGCTGCTTACAGGCTTCATATACTTTAGTTTTAATAGAAGAATGCCTTAAGAGCATGTTGGGTTAATAACAAACGAATGCCATAAAAAATAACTAAGGTTTGATCATTACTTGATGTAATACATTTAAGTTGCTCGCTAAGCCACCTTGTGGCACCCAGCCTTTGGAAATATAATCTTTAACCTGTTCTTCTAAAGCTTCGACAGTTTCGCCATAAACGATTTTATATTTCATTGTTTAATCCTTTTTTGTAAATTTTTATCAAAATCGATTTTTTGATACGTGGAGTGTATTACTTGCTGTGCACGGGCAGCCGTTGATAATAGTTTTGTAGGTTGGGTTATAACCCAACAATGCTTCCTCCCAACAGCAGCAAGTTTTATTTATTGTTGCATCAAACACAATAGTTTAGCTTTCTCGTTTTATTTAACTTCTTTTTGTTGGGTTATAACCCAACCTATTGCCCTTTTTATTGTTTCTTGATTTTCAGATTAGAAATCAACCATTGCCCTTCAAACTTAATGAAATAAAAATTTAAAGTCACTTTTTCTCCATCTGTTAATTTAGAAAAAGCTTGAATAGTAGCATTATCTAAAGCCTCTTTATTATTACTTGAATAAAAAGAAGCATCTGCCCAAACAACATTTTCAAGATCGATTTCGCGAATAACACTAAAATTAGCAGTAAAGTTTTCAGTTGTAGCCTCTAAAATTTTCAGAGTATCATTAGCTTGTACTAAATAAATAAAGTTACTTGCTGTTGCCTCTAATGAAAGCTTAAAATAGTTAAACAATAGACCTATACTAGCTGAAAAAAATAAAATGCAAGAAAAAATCAAGTTATTTCTATTTTTTAAGTTACTCTTAATTTTCATCATTACAAAACAAGCCTAATACAACACCGTCTTTTTTAACTTCTATATATTTTATATCCTTGATAGCAGTTGTTTTTATAATTTCAAACTTATTCTCTACTAATATAGCATCATCACAAAGTTTACAGCTTTTGCGATTTCCTACTTCTATATTTCCAGTTACTACCGTGCTAGGTTTACAGCCAAGTCTATTTTGGTAGGTATCTTGGGTATTAAGTGACGTAGTAAATACAATTATATCATCAATGGAACCAGATATTAAAAGTTCAAATCTTTTAGGTAACTCAACTTTTTTATTGAATATCATTATTCGATAGTTCAAATTACTATCTTTCTTATTTTTAAGCTCGTACTTTTCTTTTTGAATAATTTCTTGTTTAGTACAATATTTAAGTTCACTTGAATAAGCTAAACTAATATCCAACATAAACAAACTTATTAATAAAATATATTTCACTTCATCAGCTTTAGTTTTAAAGTAATCGTTTTTGTTTTGTAAAAACCAGTTATATCTTGCATTCCACTTATTGAATATTTAGCATAACCTTTAACTAAAATATGTTGAACTTCGGTACGTATAAAAATAATGGGGGGGCATATCACACTTGAAAGTGTATAGCGGATCGGCATGCAAGTTGGTATGGAGGTTGGAGGCTAGAAACCTCCCCACCTATTATAGGGTACGCTACTTGGGTCGGCGGGTTTCAATAATTTGTGCATCCACCCAGTAGATAGTGACATCTTCGTTTCCGCGTTTTGTCCGACGATCAAAGAAGATAAATTTACCATCTGGT
>JAUIHB010000123.1 GCA_030432465.1 Gammaproteobacteria bacterium | reverse complement strand
GGGAAGTGTGAGGTAATAAATTCTGCAGGCTTGTGACTAATATCAAGATAAACACAGTCAATACCTAAACGCTTAATTTCATGATCGATTGCTCTGGCTACGATATCACGAGGCGCCAATTCTGCGCGCTGATCAAATTTTGTCATAAAACGTTCGCCATCGGGCAACTTTAAGTAAGCACCTTCACCTCGTAAAGCTTCTGTAATGAGAAAAGAGTGGGCTTTACTATGGTATAAACAGGTTGGATGGAATTGGTTAAACTCCATATTGGCTATCCGGCAACCGCTTCGCCATGCCATAGCAATTCCGTCACCGCTAGAAATATCAGGATTGCTGGTATATAAATAAACCTTACTTGCACCACCAGTGGCTAAAACAACAAATTTTGCTTCAAACAGTTCTACCTGATCATTATCTCTGCTTAATGCATAGGCTCCAAGACAGCGGTTTGGTTTGCCAATCAAACCTAGTTTGTGAGAGGTGACTAAATCAACAGCATTATAATTTTCGTACAACTGGATATTGTCCCGTTGTTGCACCAAATCAGCCAATGTTGTTTGTACCGCTTTTCCCGTTGCATCAGCTGAATGGATGATACGTCGATGACTATGACCACCTTCTTGGGTTAAATGGTAGTTTTGTGAACCATTTTCTTCTGTCTGTTTGCTAAACACAACACCACTGTCAATCAGCCATTCGATTGATTCTCGACTATTTTCAACCGTTAACTGAACCGCCTGTTTATCACATAGCCCGGCACCAGCAATCAAAGTGTCATTAACATGAGACTCAACCGTGTCAGTGCTGTCTAGTACTGCGGCGATACCGCCTTGGGCATAATAGGTTGAACCTTCACTCAGATCACTTTTGCATAACAGGTTGATAGATAAGCTTGTGTCTAAATTTAAGGCGCAAGTCAGACCTGCTGCACCACTACCTATAATTAGAACGTCAGAACGATGATGAATGGTCATATTTGAGTAACATAGCTGAAAGATTCGCGTATTGTGCGGAATTTCAATGATAAAATCCAATCTATTGTCGGCATATCAAAATAGAATTCTCGCATTGGTATGACATTTGATATACTGCGGCACTTTAAACAGTTAGCAAATTTAACAATTAAGCAATTAGTCTGCATTAGCAACATCAAAATATCAGATTACTGGAAAAGTTTTGTGAAAAACAAGTTGTATGGGAACTTAATCGCTTTTTGAGCTGTCAATTATCCTCGTAACTCATTTTCTCCTCGGCTGGAGATAAAAATCTGTTTAAGTGACGAGTTAATTAACCGCTGAAAGTAAATATTCATTTTTTATAAATGATTGATTATAAACAATATTATTTTTTGATTAGACGGTGTTTGGGCTATTTCATTTATTAAATAAGCTACTCACTAATTGAAATTAAGACATAAACATATTGCGACATGAGTATTTATCGGTAATGACTTGAGCGTAGTATTTGATGGAAAATAAAAAATAAATGAATAAGACAACAGATGCCGAGCTGGTAGAAAGAGTTCAGCGTGGCGATAAACGTGCCTTTGATTTATTGGTATCAAAATACCAGAATAAAATTTTTGTCATAATAGGTCGTTTCATTAATGATCAGGCAGAAGTTTACGATGTCGCTCAGGAAACTTTTATTAAGGCTTATAGAGCTTTACCTAACTTTCGCGGTGATAGTGCTTTTTATACATGGATTTATCGAATTGCGATTAATACCGCAAAAAATTATTTAACCGCTAGAGGGCGGCGGCCGCCTGCATCAGATATAGATTCTCAAGAAGCTGAAAATTATGGTGTTGGTGTGGCTTTAAGAGAAAATGCGTCTCCTGAGCGCTTATTAATGCGCGATCAATTACAGACACTTATTTTCGACACAATAGATGAACTGCCTGATGATTTGAAAACAGCCATAAAATTAAGAGAGATAGAAGGCTTGAGCTATGAAGAAATTGCAGAATCTATGGATTGTCCTGTTGGTACTGTGAGATCCCGTATTTTCAGGGCTAGAGAGGCGATTGACGAAAAGGTTCGCCCTTTGTTAGAGAAAACGCAGTAAATTTTTTGGTACTATTGCAACATTGATGAACTTTTTGTTAGTAACTGTGTCACAGATGGACAGAATAATTCGGTTCATATTCCTTATTAAGTAAGGTTAAAAACCGAAGTCTTTTGAGTAAATTTGTTTTATTTTTTGAGGTTATTTTAGAAATTTGCTTGCTCACTCTATCGTTCGTTATTTTTTGATATAGAGTGAGAAAATTTTTTGATTAGTTGCTTACTCGCAGCTGATACGCTATGTTTTAGGAATTGAATTTTAGAAATTACAGTGAATGAAGTATTTTTGAGTTTTGCTTTAAAAATAAATGCTTATGAACTGAATTTGTTTTAAAAATTGAACTCTATAAATGTAATTAATTTATTATATCTGGGTAGAGAGAAATCTATTTATGTCGAACAACAATTTGTCTGGTGGTCAAAATAACAACAGTTATCAACACTTGTCTGAATTACTCGATGACTGTGTGACTACAGATGCGGCAGAAGAGCTATTGAATTCTCAAGAGCAACATGCGGCGTGGTATCGTTATAATTTAGTCAGTTCTGTTATTAGAAAAGAAGAGTCAGCTTACAGCTCCTTTGAATTTACTCAGTCAATATCTGACAAAATAGCACAAGAACCTGCAATTATTGCCAGAGCTAAAACGCCTGCCAATGAAAATAGTGTGCGTTCATCAGGTAAGCTCGCATTTTTACGGCGTACTGGTGGCGGTCTCGCTATTGCCGCATCGGTGGCTTATGCTATGGTCTTTTCTGTTGATATGATGCAATCTGAATCTGGTCAGCTTGAGTCTCAATTAGCAAATGAAACGGTTCAAAAAACAGTTCAGGAAGCTTCGCAAGTAAGTGTCGCTGCAACAAATGATGCAGACGATGCTCGCGAACAAGCTGATTTGGACTATTTACAAGCCATTATTAATGGTATGGACAGACATCAGGTTAATGAGCAGTTAGTTGATGGCGAAGCTGTTTTTTCATGGAAAGTAAGAGCAAATGAATTGGATGAACTTCAACAGCAAGTTAGTAATATGAAAAAGCCACTCAAAGTGATTGATGAGAAGAGATAAGATTCTTACCTATTAGCATAAAAAAACAGCGCACAATGCGCTGTTTTTTCGTTTTATAGCCAATATAATGTTTACTTTTTAGGCAAAATAACGGATTTTTGTTAAAGTACTTGATTATCAATGATAAAAAATAATGTTGTAATTGAGTTAGAGTAAAAATGACAGACAATAATATTAATATCATGCGAACTGAGCAGCACGAAACTCTACATGAGACAGCATTAGTTATTCGTATTGAAGATGACATTGCTTGGGTTAATACGCGAGCTAAACTAGCTTGTTCAAGCTGTAAAGTCGAATCAACTTGTGGAAATGGTATTTTAGATAAGTATCTATCTGGAAAATTATTTGTTTCTCAGTTAAAGAATAATCTCAATGCAAAAGTGGGAGATGAGATAGAGCTTTCAATTGCTAAACAAAGTATCACTCAAGCCTCTCTTCTAGTTTATTTTGTTCCTCTGTTGGCTGCATTTATTGGGGCTTATATTGGGCAAATGTTTTATCAAAACGAACCTTTGGCTATTGGTTTAGCTACGCTGGCAATGGCTGTATCTTTTTGGGGAATCAAAAGGGTGGGGAGTTACCTTGAGAGAAATGAAAAGTTTCATCCTAAAATGGTAAAAATTACTCGCTCATCTATGCCACCAGCTAACCTAAACACTATTAAGCTAAAACAAATTTAATTATTTACTTTAGCTTAATAATGACATAAAAGTTGGTTCTTAAGCTTCTCTTAAGGTGTTTCGTCTATAATCTTTATAAGTTGATTTTTATAAGGCTAATACATGCGTCAAATATATTGGATTATTAGTTTTCTTATCATTTTGTCTTTTATAGGCAAAGCCAATTCTCAGTTACTTGAACCACCAAATTCAGAAGATCCATTAAATTTGTCTCAGTATTCAGGCAAAACTGTTTATATTGATTTTTGGGCATCATGGTGTATTCCCTGTCGCAAATCTTTTCCTTGGTTAAACAAAATAAGAACTACTTATTCTAATGAAGAGTTAGTTATTATTGGTGTTAACTTAGATAAGGAACGAGCTAAAGCTGAGGCCTTTTTAAAAGAGTACCCTGCAAAATTTGATATTTTTTATGACCCTAAAGGTATTTTAGCTGAAAAATATCAATTGCAAGGAATGCCGAGTAGTATTCTAATAAATCCCCATGGACAAATTGTTAGTGCGCACAGCGGTTTTTTTCAGAGTAAAGTTTCTTTATATGAAAATGAAATTCAAGCAAGTATAAATAATTATCGAGAGGTGATACGTGAAAAGTAAGTGGATATTTGGAGTGAGTATTATTTGTATCACAACTTTTTTGGGAGGATGTTCGTCATTAGGTGTTCAGCCTTGGGAAAGAGATTTTCTGGCAAAGCCTGGTATGGCTATTAATTCTTCGCCTATGGATTCATCTATTGATGATCATATTTACTTTAGTAAAGAAGCCTCCAGTGGTGGTCGTAGTTTTGCTGGAGGTGGATGCGGATGCAACTAAAAAAGAATTTAAATGTTGCTGAGAAACTAGCATTAGCAACTGCAACGTTACTGGGAGCAACAGCCCAAGCTGAGACAGTGAAAGATGAATGGCAGTTTGTGGGCTCAATACTTACCTACAGTGAACCTGATCGAGTGTCTGCTTTAGAAACTATTTTTACTGCAGATAAAGCTTTCGACGATACGGCAAAATTAAGTTATAAAATTGTTCTTGATAGTTTAACTGGAGCATCAGCAAATGGTGCGATAGCACAAGATGATGTTCAGACTTTTACTCGGCCATCAGGTAATGGACAATATATTATTCAACCACAGGAGACGCCTCTTGATGACACTTTTAAAGACACTAGAGCGCAGTTCAGTGTGAATTGGAGTGATAGGTTAACAGAAGACAGCCAGTACACTATTGGAACGAATTTATCGAGAGAGTATGACTATCAGTCGATTGGAATCAGCGGAGAATTAGCGCGAGATTTTGATCGTAAAAATACAACTTTATCGATTGGTCTGTCGTATGCAAATGATTCCGTTTCGCCTGAAGGAGGACGACCATTAGGTTTTTCTTCAATGGTTATTGATAACGGACAATTTGATGATGAACAGGATTATCGTAATGCATTTAATGCGACTCGTATTTCTGGTGATGGTAGTATTGATACCACAGAATTATTGTTAGGTTGGACACAAATTATCAATCGCCGCATGATCATGCAAATGAATTACGGCTACGCTGATGTTAAGGGCTATTTAACCGATCCTTTTAAAGTCTTATCAGTTATTGATTCAAGTGCTACAGCAAAATTTTATCTTTATGAAAATCGCCCAGAATCCAAAAAACAACACTCATTTTTTGCTTTAACCAAATATCATCTGAATGATTCAATTATTGATTTTTCTTATCGATATATTGATAGTGATTGGGATATTAAATCTCATACTTTGGATCTCAGGTGGCGCTTGTTTGCAGGTAAAAATTCTTACTGGGAACCTCATGTCCGATATTACCAACAATCAGCGGCAGATTTTTATTATCCCTATTTTGTAGAAGGTACGATTTTGCCTGAATTTGGAAGCGCTGATTATCGTATTGGGGAAATGGATACTTATACCATTGGTCTTAAATATGGTTTTTTAATTGGTGATAATCGTACTGAAGTTCGTGCCGAATATTATCATCAAACGCCCAAAAGTAGCAGTAATGAACAAGTTATTATTACGGAAGATTTAAACTTATATCCATCAGTTGATGCCTTTACGTTACAATTCACTTATTATTTTGATTAAATATTATTGACTAAATTTGAGTGAGAAAAAAGGTTCTATGCAAATTACACAGCATCGTAATTATTTTAAAATAGCATTTAATGCAATGGCCAGCCCATGTGAAATATTACTTTTTTCTGACTCTCATAACTTGGTTAAAGTTGTTGCAAAAATAGCTATTGATGAAACAAAGCGGTTTGAAAACAAATTTAGTCGTTATCTTTATAATAATTTGTGCTGGCAAATAAACCGAAGTGAAGGAAAAAAAGTTAAAATTGATTTAGAGACTTTTAATTTGCTCGAGTATGCTAACAACTTATACCAGATGAGTGAGAAATTATTTGATATCACTGCAGGAGTTCTTAATAAAATCTGGCATTTTAAGAAAGATGCACACCCCCCATCTCAGTCGAGTATAGATGAGTTATTGCCTTTTATTGGTTTTCACCAAATTGACTATGCTAAAAAATACTTTTGCATGCCCAAAGGTATGCAAGTCGATTTTGGAGGTATAGGAAAAGAATACATCGTTGATCGTGTTGCACAATTAATTACACCTATCTGTGAGCCTGAGGAAGTGAGTTTTCTGGTCAATTTTGGTGGTGATTTAGTAGCAAAAAACTTTAATTCACTGCACCCTGCTTGGCATGTTGGAGTGGAAAATATTGAGTCTCATCGCTGTTCCGAAAAATTAATTAATATCTCTCAGGGAGCAGTTGCCACAAGTGGTAGTACGAAGCGTTTTTTTGATTATCAAGGGCAACGTTATGCTCATATTCTTAATCCCATTACTGGTAAGCCAGTAATGGGGGCGCCCCGTTCGGTTTCTGTATTTGCTGGTAATTGCAGTTTGGCAGGGGGAATGAGCTCTTTAGCGCAGCTACAGGGGAAAAATGCTGAAATTTTCTTAAAGAATGCAGAAGTTGAGTATCTTTGTTATTGGTAAAGTAATTATAGTTTTATTACTTTATCATTTGAGGTTCGTTAATCATGGATTCTGCAGTAGGAAGTTTCACTTCAAATAAGACGCCTTCTATATTTAAAGGTTTAAATATGAGCCTATGTTGTTTCTTAAAAGCATTAAGTACAACATGCCATAAAGGTTTTGGATTCCTTTCTGGTTGAAACCATTCAACAGCGCTATAAGCATCAATAGATAATTTATCGGTGTTTTTTAGGTTATCTTCGCCGATATAGTTATTGTCATCACCTAAATATTTACAGCTAATACTAACTTCGGAAATGGGAATGTCGCTTAGAAAAGTAATTTCATTTTCCCAGATTTCATTACTTTCCAATTGACAATAAAGTTGATTATTTTCTATTTTAGTTTCTATATTGATTGTTTTGTATTCATCACTTGCAAGCTTTACTGTCACTTTAAACCGCATGGCAGGAGTTGATATGTTTTTTACTGCAATCGTTCCTTGATAACCTTTAATAATTTCACTTACAAAAAACAAACCAAGTCCTTTGCCATGATGCTGATTTGCTCGTCGGGTAGAATATCCAAGCTTAAATATATCTTCCATTGAGTCTTCTTCAATTAGTGGGCCTCGGTTATAAATTTGAAAATTAACTTCATTGTTTTCTTGTTGTAATCGAATAGTTATTCGGTCGGTTAAATTTTTTTGTTTAATTTTTTGGGTGAAGAAGAGTGCGTTTTTAATAAGGTTTTCGAATAACAAAACTATATGGTTAATGTTGCCTAGAAGAGCATCGCTTGGGAATAAATGTACTGTGAAGTTGCTGTTTTGAAAAATAAACTCTTCATCTAATACGGCGTGATTAATTTTTGCTAAAGTGATAATGTTAGCTACTTCTTCTTCATCGCTAACTAGTTGTAAGGTTTTTAGTGCGGCAAGTAACGGCGAAAATGTTGGTGATAGGGGGATACTTTGTGTGCTATCCAAAAGTTTTTCTGTATCTAGATTCAACTGAAAATAATGTTCTTCCCATTCAATTAAGCGTTTGCCAATATGTAGGGAAATGCTTTCTGCCGTCGATAAATCGAGAAGATCCCATAGATATCTTAATGCATCAATTGCATTTTGGTAGGTGGTCATAGCATTAAGAGTATGTGGTGAAATATTATTTTCAGACTGTATGTCATCATTTTTTTCATAAATAGACAAAAACTGTTGTTGTTCCATGGCTTTTTCCAGAGCCGTAATTATTTTGTCGTAGCTGATTACTCCATTATGCCTGACTTCTGCAGCAATTCCTTTAAAGTGAATAAATTTTTCATCATACTCCAAAAAATCAAGTAGTTTTTCGGAAATGAAATTTTTCAGTTTATCCTTTTGTGCTAGATAATTAATGGCTTTGTATTGTTGGTTTTGTTTGCTCTCCCATAAGCGAATAAGTTTTTCATGGTTTGCCATTAATAGAGAGTTTAATTTTTTTCTTGAGCGATAATAAAGTAAATAATCAATAATATAAATACTAATTAATGATAGCGTTAATAGATAAGGGTGATTCTTAATGTTGGCAATCAATGCTAAGTCTTGCATGAATTTACCCGGGATATCTAAACTAATTGCATCAGATACTAAAACAAGAATAAAAAGAAATGAACAAACCAGACTGGCAATAGGAAAATGTAAATGAGTTTTGTTTTTGATAGGCTTATCATCTAAATAAGTTTTAGATTTTTCTTTCGTATCAGTTTCTTGTAGTGGTTCCTGCATTAATCTATCTCAAATTAAATTTTTGCTTTTATTTTATCCAGCAATACGCTTCGTCATCACCAAATGTGACAACGCCTCTACCTTGTTTACAAAGCTCAAGAAAGCTTGTTTGGGCTTTTGTTTTTGCTGCTTGTTCAAAAGAGTGGCGTAACACTTTAATGTGCTGGCGGTAATTTGCATAGGTTAGTTTTTCCATGTTGAGACGTTCGGCCATTTGAGTTGTCGTTACAGGTCTAGGTGACACGTTAACAAGCTCGCGCAACATTTTGCGTGGCGTTGGTGCGAGTGGACGTTGTTTGTTACTGGGGTTCATTAGCTTTTCTCCATGCCAGTAGACATTCCAGGTAGCCAGATCAATAATGAGTTCACCACTTTGTAAGATATCCTTGGGATCTGTGTTATCAGCAGATTTTTGTACTGATTGCTGACGTAGTAGTGCTTTTATTCGCCAGCAAAGTACTTGTTCAATATTTTGTTGGTGTTTAGCGATAAAATCTTTTGCTGTAGCTTGTTCAAACACTTGCTGCTCAATATCTGTACCACTATGCTCAGACAAATAAATAATTGATACATGAGGCCATTTTTGGGCAATTAGCTTTGACAAAGAAAGTCCCGCCTGATCATTTCCGTTCATATTTGCGTCTAAAATAACAATGTCAGGTGGTAGTTTTGTATGATTTATCGACTGACTGGCTGATTCTGCAAAACGATGAATCTGCAAATTATTTTTAGCTTTCCCATCACCAAAGTCAGCTGACTGGAGAATAGATTTGAACTTTTCAATCCAGTGAAGTTGGTCTTCAACCCAAAAAATATCTGCCATATTAAATGTTTTCAATTGGTTAAACGTCGGTTTATTGAATAGAGTCTAGCACGAATTGTTTAATATTTATTCTGGTTTATTTCTCAGTTTTTTATAAAAAATCACCAATTTCTCACAGTCAGTTGAAATACTTGTTTTACTGGCAGTCGAGACACTATTTATTAAAGCAAGTATTGCCATTTTATTTTTACTGAGGAGGAATCATGATGACTAATGAAATTTTAATGCTTTGGTCAGATAATATAACGATATCTTTAATTGTATGGTTAGCAATTATAATCACAAGCTTTTATTTAGGCCGTAAGCAGGCACACCAAATGTTTCGTTCTATGGGCTATAGCGTTTTTACGACTATGCGAATTTGGGGAATAGGGCTGACTAAATTAGAGAAAAAATTAAGTGAGCGTAATCGGCAAATTCTTCTAGCTAGCGGTGCCAAAGCTGCAGAAAAGACTATAGAAAGAGAGTTTACTCGTATAGGTGATATAGTGCAGCGAGATTTGTCGCAATATCCTGCCTTACATAGAAAAATTGCAGAGTCAGTTGAAAAAATTGAAAATGACTATCAGCAATCGACTCTAGTTGCACCATTGCCACCTGCGTGGGGTGAAGTGGTTGAAACGATTGCCAGTTTACCGAGTAATGGTGATCCAACAGTTGTGAAAATTTTATCTAATATAAGATCATTTGGAAATTTTGTTTTTAAAAATAAAACGACCTCTTCTATTTTTTCCATTTCATCA
>JAUIHB010000122.1 GCA_030432465.1 Gammaproteobacteria bacterium | reverse complement strand
TATTGACCTTAGCCATTGCAGACTGCATTCATATACTCTCAACATTTTATTACAACATGCGACATGGCATGGATAAAACTAACGCCATGAAAGATAGCTTACGCGTTAATATGCAACCAATTTTTTTAACCAGCTTAACCACCGCCATTGGCTTTTTAACCATGAATTTTTCTGATTCCCCTCCATTTGGAGACTTAGGAAATATTGTTGCTATCGGTGTGTCTTTTGCTTTTATTTATTCTGTCACATTTTTTCCCGCAATGCTCATGGTTCTCCCTATCAAGGTAAAACCTGCCGAGCCTCATAAAAAAGACTCAATGGATAAACTCGCAAATTTTGTTATCGGAAACCGTAAGTGGTTACTCCCTGTTTCAACCTTAGCCATTATTTTGTTTGCTGCCTTTATACCCAGTAACGAACTCAACGATGATTTTGTAAAATACTTTGACAAGCGTGTTGAATTTCGCAGGGCAACGGATTTCATGCAAGAAAACATGTCTGGCCTGACAACACTTGAACTATCTTTTGACTCTCAAAAAACCAGTGGCATCAATGATCCCAACTTTCTTGCCTTTGTTGAAGAGTTTACTCAGTGGTTACGTCAACAACCCGAAACTGCTCATGTCAACACGATTACCGACACCTTGAAACGCTTAAATAAAAATATGCACGGAGATGATCCAGCATGGTATAAATTGCCACAGTCTCAAGAACTTGCTGCACAATACTTACTCCTTTATGAGTTATCTTTACCACAAGGACTTGATGTTAATAATCAATTAAATGTTGATAAATCATCTACTCGTCTGGTCGCTACATTCAGGAATTTAACAACTAACGAAATACTTAATATAGAACAGCGAGTACTAAAGCACTTTAAAGAACAGAATGTAGACTACACCTTAACGCTTGCCAGTCCATCACTTATGTTTGCTCATATTGGCTCAACCAATATAAAAAGCATGCTTAAAGGTTCATCGCTTGCATTAATATTAATTTCTGTTTTACTAGGTATCGCATTACGCTCGATAAAATTTGGACTAATTAGTTTACTCCCTAATTTAACACCTGCCGCAGTTGGTTTTGGGATTTGGGGTATGTTTGTTGGCGAAGTTGGGCTGGGCCTCTCTGTGGTTATGGGAGTGACACTAGGTATTATCGTTGACGACACTGTGCACTTTTTAAGTAAATATATTCGAGCAAGAAGGGAGAAAAATTTAAGTTCGGAGGATGCCGTTCGCTACAGTTTTTCCAGCGTCGGCAGAGCCTTAACGGTTACCACAATAGTCCTAGTAATGGGCTTTGGAGTTATGGCTACATCAAGCTATAAGGTTAATGCAGATATGGGACTATTAACCGCAATAACAATTTTTATCGCGTTGATAATTGATTTCTTATTTTTGCCTCCTTTGCTTATGCTATTCAAAAGCAAAAAAGATAAAATTAAAGAGGCGCAATCACTTAAAAATAGTGAACAAAAACTTGTCAAAAATACATAAAAGAAAACAATTCAACCTAACAATGAAAGTTTCAATTTAACTACGGAGTATATAATGAACATTATAAAAATCGGTTTGTTTAGTATCACAATGTTAATACTACTCACGCCAATATCCTCTTTTGCTGCTGAAGAAAATAAAGGCTTAGCAATTTCTAAAGAAGCAAAGTCTCGTGATCTAGGCTGGCAGGATAGTCAAGCTGAAATGGAAATGGTTTTAAAAAACCAGCATGGTGAAACATCTAATCGATTAATGCGTATTAAAACAATGGAGCAAGCAAATGATGGAGATAAAAGCCTCACAATTTTTGACTCGCCTAATGATGTAAAAGGGACGGCATTCTTAAGTTTCTCTCATCCTAATGACGATGATGAGCAGTGGCTTTATTTACCTGCATTAAAGCGTGTCAAACGAATTTCATCGCGTAACAAATCTGGCTCTTTTATGGGAAGTGAATTTTCTTTTGAAGATTTAACATCATTCGAAGTAGAAAAATATGATTACAAATTTATACGTGATGACAAATTAGATGGACAAGATGTCTGGGTTATCGAGCAGTTTCCTAAAGACAAGTATTCTGGTTATACAAAACGTATTGTATGGATTGATAAAGCAGAATACCGTACCCAAAAATCTGAATTTTATGACAGAAAAGGTTCCTTGTTAAAAACATTAACATTTAGTGATTTTAAAAAATATCTCGATAAATATTGGCGAGCACAAAAACTTGAAATGGTTAACCACCAATCAGGGAAAAGTACGGTATTAACTTGGAAGAACTATCAATTTAAACAGGGTCTTGATGAAGGTGACTTTAATAAAAACGCATTGAAGCGTGCTCGATAAGCGTCTATACAGACTAAATTTTTATACAGTAACCGAATTTTCCAAATTTTTATCTAACAGGTGTCTTTAAATAAAAGCATAAAGGCACCTTTCGATTTAAACTAAGAGTTAATCATGAAAAAAAAATTAATACTAAGCGCACTAACAATAGGCTTAATAAGCAGTTTTTCTCAACTCCAAGCAAATGAGTTTGAAGTAAGAGGCAACATTGAATTACAAGGACGATTTTTTCTTGAAGATCCATCATTTCAAACTCAGCACGACACATATTTATCACTAGCTGCTGCTCCAGAATTTTTATGGCAGTGGAACGATGGCAATGACTCTCTGGAATTTATTCCATCCGCTAGAGTTGATCAACATGACGATGAAAGAACTCACACAGATATTCGAGAACTAGGTTGGATTCATGTGGGCGACGGTTGGGAATCACGAGTTGGTATCAGGCGAGTATTCTGGGGAGTCACTGAATTTCAACATTTAGTCGATATTATCAACCAAACTGATGCCGTAGAAGATATTGATAACGAAGATAAATTAGGTCAGCCGATGCTAAATTTATCACTAGTACAAGACTGGGGAATTATTGATTTTTATGTACTTCCTTACTTTAGAGAACGTACTTTTGCTGGAGCAGAAGGTCGCCCCGGCATTCCTTTTATTAATTCAAACGAAGTTTTTTATGAATCAGACGATGAAGAAAAACATGTAGATTGGGCTGTACGATGGTCACATTATATTGGCGATTTTGAGTTTGCTTTGTCTTGGTTCGAAGGAACCAGTCGTGATCCACTGCTGATTGTTAATCCTGAAAGTATCATCAATCCTAATATAGATTTCGAACTAGCTCCTTATTATCACCAAATCAGACAGCTTGGTGGTGAGTTACAAGCGAATTTAGGGGATGTATTATGGAAACTTGAAATGATCCATAATGATAATAACTTCGAAGATTTCTGGGCTCTTCAAGGCGGCTTGGAATATAGTCAATACGGAATTATGGAAACAAGTGCAGATTTAGGCTGGTTACTTGAATATGGTTGGGATGAACGAGGAAAAGATAGTCGTTCAAATTTTCAGAATGATCTATTTTTTGGTAATCGACTTGCTTTCAATGATGTAGATTCCAGTGAATTGTTATGGGGTTTAAGTTATGATTTAGATCATAAGTCAAAAAGCTTTTTAGTGGAGGCTAGTAAACGTTTTGGTAACAGTTTAAAAGTTTCACTGGATGTGCGTCTGTTTCAGTCTGATGAACCTGAAGATTCTACATTTTTATTCCGCAAAGATGATCATATTCAATTGACTGCGCAATATTATTATTAGTCATTTAAAAAGTTAACATTCAATAAAGCTCGTAAATTACCATGCATAATATGTACTTTATTTCTAAAAGCAGAAGAAGATTTCACCCTCCTTCTGCTAAACATTACTTAATATGTAATATCATCTACTCATTAAGAAATCGAACATTCAACAAACCTTCTTCATGCGGAAAATCAAGAGTGTTACCATCTTCATCAGGTTCTGTAGAATAAACTGTCGGTGATGTTGCATTATCAACTAACATTTGTCTAACGCTATTCATTGCTGAAAAATCGAGGTCTTGAGGAAATTTTTCAAGGACTAACGCTGCGGCGCCAGCAACAGAAGGTGAAGCCATAGAGGTTCCACTCATATGCCGATTAGCATGCGTTCTATTCAATGACAGAATGTTGCGTCCTGGAGCAGCAATGGTTATAGAACCAGACTCTTTATCACTCCAATCATTAGAACCCACACCATAATTACTAAAGTTAGTAAATAAAGCTTCGCCTGTATCTGGATCATAGCTGGTGTAAGAGCTCACAGTAATTGTTGAATCAAAACCTGCTGGCGAATAAGCTGAAGCATCATCAGCATCATTACCTGCGGCAACAACAATCACCATTCCTTGGTGGGCAGCATTACAATAAGATTCAGCAACAAAGTTATCACCTACATAACCATCTTCATTACAGACTCCCGGTTCTAAATCAGTAGGACCACCTAAGCTTAAATTAGTAACAGCAGGTTTTCCGTTGCCCAACATATCAAAAACAGCCCAGTTTAATCCTGCTAAAATAGAAGATGCGGGACATGAGCCTTCATAATTACAAACTTTTACAGCATGAACTGTAGCAGACGGAGCAACTCCTAAAGCATTAATCGCATTGTTTGCTGCAGCAACTGTTCCAGCCACATGAGTACCATGTCCATGATCATCAGAGAAAGGCATAGGACATAATTTTTTGTCGGCTGGCCAATGACAGAACTCAGGAGCATATGACAAACCCAAATTATCTTTCAAATCATTTTGATAAGTATCAACACCTGTGTCTAATACATACACATGTTCGCCTGCACCAGTATAATTTGAATCTATAGCACCAGAATCTGCAGGTGCTTGTGGCGTTACTTGCGGCCAATCAATTAACTTTCTTTTTTTCTTAGCTGTTCTTAGTACTTTATCTTTTTTCTTCTTTGAAGAGCTTAATAAACTTCCATCATTAATATAAAATATTTGATCTGGATAAACAGCGGCAACATTAGGATCATTTTTTAACTCTGCTAGTTTTTTTTCACTAACTGTAGCAGAAAATCCATGATAAACATTTTGATAAACATGTTTTGCTTTAATATCTTTACGTTGTAAATAGCTTCGTAATACTTGTTCACGCTGCTTCGCTTGCAATTGATGCAACTTTTGAGTCGGCATTGATTTTGATTGTAAATTTTTACTTGAACTAACAGAAAAAGGTAATGCGCCGTCTTTTAACTTAACAATAACATTCACATTTTCTGCATGAGATGCTGCGCTAACCGATGCTAAGGCACCAAAGACAACACTAGCAATCAGTTTCTTTTTGGCATTAAATTTCATGATTATTTTCTCCTTGACCAAGCGTCGGATTACTTAGCAAATTTTGCTAAAACAGTATGATTAAACATAATTGACATTCCATGAGGTAGTCCAACAACCATACCATTGTCAAAATGCAATTTAAGTGATGTTTTTTTCATATGCTCGGTATTTGTCAAAATCGTGTTAATTAAGCTTTTAGTTGATTTTTGGTTTTTGATGGTCACTTGATTAAAACCTGAACCATTTGCTTTAAAACCTAAAGAAAAATAATCAGTAGGATAGGAGCGTCCATTAAATTCCAAAGCTTTTATTTTTAAATTCAAATCATCTATCTTTCCACCATTACTCACCATAGCTTTTAGGATTTGAGTCGCACTTTGAGCAGAGGTCTGTAAATCCCAATCGACCCTATCGACTTCTTGAATAGGCTCGTCAACCGACAAAACCAGCCCAGGTTCAATCCAGTTCCCATCAGCATCTAAAGGGTGTGTTTTATCAAAATTATCAAGTCCACCAGCAACATTAGGATCCATATCATTAGCTACCCAATATTTAGTAAACTCACCACCAGCAAAACCGGTCGCTTTTTCAAAATCATCTGCATCTGGAAATATATCAGGTCTATGAGGATAAGAATCTGTTACCACATTTCTATAGCTACTGATTTTTGCATTAAACTGAAAATCATCACTCATCCAGTTACGATTATTATATTTCACTGAATAAACATAAGTTCCGTCGTAATCATCTCCAAAACCTGCAACAACTGCACTCAATGAAGGAACATAAGCTTCATTTTGTGTTTTATGCCCTGGGTGACCAGGGTAATCAGAGTAACCACAACCCGCTGCGACTAATACGGAAGCTAAAGAACATGCTTTTAAAAAATTAGTTTTCATTTTTGACATTGTCAATCTCCTATTGAAATACTTAACAAAGGATTGTTAAGATCCTGACTGTCATTTGTGTAAAAAAGGAAACACCACGACTGCAAACTATGATGAAGTTAAGTTTGCTAAAAAAATCGATTTGCAAAAAATTAATTTCTCTAAAGTGCAAACTCGGAAAAAACTTAGCATAGGCTTTTTTATCACGCTAGGTAATATTCACAATGTTTTTTAAGCTTGCGAAATAAAAATATGTAATAACATTGTCAGACTATTGATATGATAACGAACGCAATGAATCTGGGATATTTTATATGCAAATAAAATTAAAAATGGAAAATCTCTTTTTATCTCCAAAAGAAATAACCATTATAATAAAAAAAGGTTCCTGTGTTTTATTTCTATTACTATCACTCACTAGTTGTCAAAGCAGCAAAAATAAAAAATCTATTTTTTGTCACACCAGTTTTTTAAATTGCGTACAACTTTCCAAGGTAACCGTTAACAAAAACAGGTTAGTTAAGAGACAATTGACACCAAATAGCTTTTACATTCAGTTTTCTGACGAAATTAATTTCAGCAAACCTAATCAATATTTTTCACAACATAAACTCTCATTTTCTGAAAAACGTAAAGCAACACAAGATGTTGCAAAAGCAATAATAGATAAAGGCTTATCTGAGTTTATAAGACTTGATCCATTCAAACTGCATGATGATATTTTTGCTATTAAAGTATTCAGTATTAATAATTCCGTAGTTATTTATACCGATAAAAAAAAGAATGCTAAATTGATAAAAAATAAAAAAATCAATTTTATTACACCAAGGGTTTTTAGTAATTTATCCAAAACTCAACTAAACATTGCATTAATAGACTCTGGCGTAAGCCAATATCACCAACAAATGTCATCCATGAAGGTTAACCAGTACAACCCTAGAACTGATGATTATTCGTTAATTGATACTGCTTTAGGTCACGGAAGTGGCATACTTTATTTAACCCACCAATCTTTAATTAAGCAAAATGAAAACTTGAGCGAACCCCAGTATTTCTCATGTAATGGACTACCACAAGGTCAATATAGTTTTATCGATATACTAGGATGCTTCGAGTGGGCTTTTCTTCAACCAAGTATGGATGTCATGATTAGTGCCTGGTTAACATCAACACCTGGCTGTCATAATGAATGGATTTATCCATTGCAGGTTATTTGGCAAGCACAAACTATTCCAGTTTTTTCAGCAGGTAACAAAGCGTTAGAAAAAAGTATGGATTTCTCACCAATAAATTTATCTCCCTTAACAAATGTACCACTTATTTCCGTTGGAGCATTGACAGAAAAAGATACCCGAGTAAAAACATCTAGCTTTGGTAAAAGTCAATGCAACAAGCAACTCGATAATATAGCGAGTATAATGGCTCACGGGCAAAACATTAAAGTTGCAGTACCACTAACAAAAACAAGTTATCAAACCGTTGAGGGTACCTCATATGCGGTAGCTTATGTAGCTTCAGCTCTTGCTTATTTAAAGCACCAATTTCCTCACGTAAAAAATGAAAAGCTAGTTACAACTTTATTAAACAGTAGCCGAGACTTAGGTAAGGAAGGAAAAGATTCTGAATTTGGTTATGGTAAACTTGATTTAACCGCTACGATAAAGGTTTTAAAAGAGCTAGACTGAGTAGTTTAATTTTAATTATTTTCAATTAGTCTGATTGCAACATGCATTCCGTCAACAATCCAACGTTTTGTAAGTTCGTTATAAATTACTCTTGATGAAAAAGACTGTTTCACTTCATTATCGAATATTACACGCATTTGACAAAAACTATTATGTTGCTTTACAAAGTTGTCTAACTCTATACTTTTGATTTCAATGACTTGATCGGGTTTTCTCCGCTTTGACCAAGATTTTTTTATAATTTCATAATTCACTAATAATAATTATCCTTTTATTTTTTATTTAATAATTGAGTACATTATCATAATTAAAATCCCCCAACTAGCGATTATTGGTCCCAATAGTCTTATAATACTAAGTATAATGGTACTTGCATCACAGTTCGTATTTAAACTCTCTATTACGCCAAAAATACTAAATAAAAAACTCTTTAAATTTTTCTTCGCTAAAACTATAACAAACTTGATTATAAGCTTGAATTTATGAGCTTTCATAAGTTTTTATTAAGCACACATAAATCGACACTTTCTTGATCAACACATAGTTTTAACTTTCGTAATAAAGGCAATATTTCTTTATCTGCAATAATATCGCCAGTCATAACAGGATCAATTTGTTTTAGCTTTTCTCTTTCCTCAACAGAATGACAATTCCCAGACTTTAATTCATTTAACATCATATAATAAGCTGGTAATAATAGTTCAACTGAAGGAAATATACTTTTAATAGACTTAAATATCCCAAAACCAGAAAAATCCAAATCACCCCAAAACAAAAGTTTATAAGTCATTTTGGATTGATAGAACCACCAATCAACAAAAACTTGAGTTGATGTGACATTTTGGTGATTTACATGTAATAATACATTTTCCTCTTGCCTTATTCTTTCCGAAGAGAGGCGAAAACCAGCAGTATAAACAAGAGCAGTTTTTTCAAATGTAACGAAATCACTTTCACAAAGCTGTTGATAAGTATCTTGATTTTCTATAAAAACAACTTTTTCAATCACATTAGGTAAAAAGCAGTTTACAATAATTTTCCTATTTTTAAACTTAAAGTCAGGATAAATTGCTAGTAGCCAGTTTATACGTTTATCTAATACTTTCGAATCTCCCCAAAAAAATTTTGCACTTAACTGCCTTACAGTTAGCAGTTCACTTTTATTTAACAAAACGGACTTCAATCTATATAAAACATCACCATGCGCTCTATTTTTAATCAATAGTGGGAGTTTTTTAAGTTTTTCAAAATCAAAAACATTGCCACTTCTAACTTCTTTAATCTTCCAAGATTCAACAGCTTCTTGCCAGCTTAGTTTTTCATTATTATCTATATTCAGCCATTCAGCCAAAATATTTATGTGCTCAGCTTTAAAAATTACTGTTGCTCCACTCCACTCGTAGTCAAACATCGAACGATCATCATCCATACTAATTAGAATGATTTGAGACTCTAAAGATTTAAGTAACTCCCAACTTGTAAGCCCATCTTCATTATGCGGAAAGAAATTACTATCAATTTTCTTGCGAGGATTATTTTTTCTATTAGAATGTTTTTTTAACCGCGTATAAAACCAAGAAAATAATTTTTTTATTCGTATTTCGTCATCAAACCAAGGGGGTTTGGTTATTTTATCAGCATCAAACTTTGACATTAATTTTTAACTCATACATTCATGTAAGATCAACCAAAAAATCCAATTCAGCTTGCCTATAAACCGTACGTTTATGACTTGCCCATAAAGCTTGAATTTTTTCTTGGTTGCAAATTTTTCTATCAACTAAGACCCTAGTATTTAACTCTCCTCTTTTAACCGGACTTGGACATTTGGCAAAAACAAATTCATTGCTAATCAAATCCATAAATGGGCCACACTTACTTGTTGGCATGATAAAAACTAACTGTAAGCCTAAAGACTGAGTTAAATAATTAATTACCTCTCTTGAGCGAGTTTCATCCATTTTAGAAAAAGCTTCATCCACGAGAACAGTGCGTAAATGGCAATTTCCTTCAGCAAATCGAAATGCCGAGGTAATAGCTGCTGCACGTATAATATAAGCAGGAGTTTCTAACTGACCACCAGACCCCGTACCATATTCGCTCAGAGCAATAGGAGGCTTGCCTTCAACATCTTTATAGATTTCATATTCACGATAGTTTCGATAATCAGCAATTCTTGCCAATTCTCTTAAAGCTTTATCACTATCGTCATCAAGCAACATATCCATTAAACGATCACGAACTTCAATGGCACCTTTTTTTAATTTTGCTTCAAATAACGTTTGGCCTTCACTCAAATCAGGGTTTTTAATCACTTCCTCAAAAAATCTTGCATATTCTCTAAATTCAGGAACCCAGCGATAATCAAAACGAAAAGT
>JAUIHB010000121.1 GCA_030432465.1 Gammaproteobacteria bacterium | reverse complement strand
ATTCACAATACCATAAACGATAGTACAGACACCTGAGGTGTAACCTAAAAAATAATCAAAATCTTTCAGTGCTGGAGAAGGTTGATTAGTTTGTGTCTCTGCCGAATTTTGTTGTAGTTTGTTATTGCCAGTTTGTGGTGTATTAACAAAAGCCGCAGGTCTTACCCCAATGGATTCATTGCTTGCACTGAGTGATTGTAGATTAATTGTTTTTACGTTAGGTGGGCTTCCAAAAACATTAATCACATCATTAAAGTTTTGACAGTTTTTGATCGCAGTAACCGTGGAATCATTAAATGGTGCAGATTTTAAGGCTATTTTATAAGTAACCGTTGCTGGAATAGCAACAATAAGGCTGACTAAATCAAGTAGTGTGAGTTTACTACCGGGTGCAATAATATTTTCATAAAGCGCTGTAATAAGTGGTATATCCCAGCGGAAGTTAAGAATATCTTTCACCAGACTAATCACTTTTTCGGCAAGGTTAAGTAGTCCTTGTATTGCTAATTGTGCTGCAGAAACAACGGCTTCTTCTACAAAAGCTAATACACTATCAATGACATCTCCTACCGAACCATTATTGAAACTAGTGCTAATACTTTGACCTGCGCTGGCCAATGAAGTTTTTATTTCATTAACAGCCTGCATAAATTGGTCATCCATTTTTTCATCAGCACTTTTCTGTGAAGGACCATTGGATAATGCGCTTTTTGAAGTACCTTTGGTTATCGCCCAGTTAGATTGAGAATCAGCGAGCGGATTATTACCACTTTTATTCGCTGTTGCACTTTTGGCTCCTTGGCTCCAAATACCCGACCCATCTTTGGTAATACCATTCGATTTTTTTATACCATCGCGAATCTGTGCAAATAAAGTATTTACTTGTTGTGAGGTATTAACTAAAGCATTTTTTCCTTCATCGAAACCAATATTGATAAGCGACTTAATAACGTCATGTGATCTTAAAATATCTTTCCATTCAAATAAAGCGCCAAGCCATCTAAGAGCATCCATTATTGCAGCGCCGATTTCTTTAATGACATGGCTGACAACTTCCCATGCTTGCTCTGCGAAATGGACAATTGCTTTAAATACTGTGCCATCTAAAACGGTGACGACCAATTCATAACCTTTTTCTATCGCGTTAACGACTAAGTGAGTGACAGCAATTAATCCTTTTTTAATGCCATGCCATAGGTCGCCAAAGAAATGAGTAATTTGATCACCAATAGATTGCATCATCATTGGGCTTGTCGCACCACTCATTAATTGGTTGTAGTTTCTCAAGTGTACTTTATTGATGGTATTTTCATTACTGGTAAATTTCGGTTTACCTTGTGTAAAATCAATACCAAAAACAGGTCCCAGCTTTTTATGCTGAACTTGAGGAACCGAGCGCAAGCTGTTGCTGGCGGTTGTTTTCATTAAGTGCACTGGTTTTTTCGATGGTTGCGAGCTAGGAAAAGCATTGCTTGGGAGTTTGTTGGCAACATCAACAATGCCATTGATTGAATCTGCTGCATGTTGTGCGTCTTCTGTCGATATATTTTTAAACAATGGCGTAGTTTTTCCAATTTCATCAGTTTTCATCTGTGCATTTTTAATGTCATTGGCGTTTAGCTTGGCGACTTTATTTTGTACATCATGCATTGGATTGATATCAAATTCACCATTGAGACCATCAATGGATATTCTGAGCGCTGGCGTAACAAGAGAGTCGACAGCATTTTCAATTAATATGTTACCAATAGCATCAGTCTGCACAACTGCCTTGTGTTCACCTTGACCTACGTAATAAGTCATATTATTTATTTTAAGCTGGGTGAGTTCGGAACAATTAATGACAACATTATGTCCAACTAATCCTCGTCCATCGTTATCAGTAATGTTTAAGTAAGTTGTGTAAGAAGCAAATTCTGTTGCTACACCAAGTGTCGGTACTGCCAGAGGGGTATTTATCCAACGAGTTGTCATGGGATCTTGAGTATAACGCGACAAGGTATTGTCCAGACTGACATAAAAAACATCATTTAGACCATTACCTGAATTACGCCACGCTGTAATCTGCTGAACATTTTTTTCAAATTGATAAAAATTATCCCATTGCCCCTGATTTGATTTTGATTGCAGCAAGTCGCCTGCTTGTGTCTGAGCCCACACTTGAAGATCAACGGAGTTAACTCGACCAAGTACAAATCTTGATACAGGATGAGCAAAGGATTTTTTATTCAGCTTTTTTGTTTCAGAATTGGCAGCTGCTTGTGTCTTCGCCATTTGTGCTGCATTATTTAATAAGTAAATATCTTTATCACCCATGACAAGCAAACTATTTTTTGAGTCATCTTCAATAAGACTAAAAGCAGTTGGATTACTACTGGTCTCAATCAAATGGTTATAAAACTTAAATTCAGGCATTGAAGTCATCATCAAGGCCGACTCATTTTCGCTGGTGTTATATAAAACATAAGCAATTGCATCAACACCATCAATTTTCTCTAACTTGGCATTATGTCCAATTTTAAAATCAATAACACCATTAGAGTTTGCTGGTAAGGGAACTTTGCTCCATAGACTGTTAGGATCACTTGTATCAGGATTCACCAGATAAGCGGTGGTTTGATTGCCTTCCTGAGTAATAATACCAATCAGCACTTTGCCTGCATTACTGTACCCACAGGTAATATTAGTAATTTCTGTTGTTCCTTTAGAGCCTCTAAAGATCCAGTCTTCTTTTTTGATTGAAGCATTAAAAATGTGGGTGAAATAAATAGAGTAGTTATTAGTGCTTTTACTTTTCATGACCGCACAGAGTAAAGGTTTATCATTTTGATCAATGGCCGTACTAATTGCGACAGCTTGTAAATCATTGCCTAAACAATCAGTCAGTGACAGCATATCCCAACCTTTAAGATCACCTGATTTAGGTGATAATGCATAAATTTGTTCTCCTGTACCTATAGAGATTAGTAATACTCCACCATTACCATCGCTAACAGTTGCTACATCTCCCTTTTGAGAAAAAACGGAGTTATCATGATAGTTATTCATAAAGCTTGAATGAACAGAATATTTAATAGACATTGTGACAACCTCCTAATTGTTGATCGTTGAGCTAAGCGTCATTGCGCCATCACTATAAAAAGATAAATCTTTAAATAATAATTCCCCACCTGATGGTAATACAATCCTACTTTTCATTGCGGCAAAGTCTGCGCTAAATGGTGTACCAATGGCAATATTCCAATCATTTTCAACCATCTTATTAAATACGCTGTTGACTTGTCCAAAAGTAAAAAAACTGATAATAGCATCCGCAATACTGGCAAAAATTTTCTCTATTGTGCCAATCCAATTGGGGTGATCATTAACCTGTTTGGTTGGGGCTGAGTTTTTAGCAGTGACCGACACTTTTCCAGTTTTTGAATCAATCGCAAAAGATAATGTTGTTGTATAATCTACCCACCCGTCCACATAGCCGATGTATGTACCTAATTTATCGTGTGCATCTTTTCTAAATGTATTATGAAAATAAGCGGTGATTTTATTGGTGTTAGTTTGGGTTGATACGGTACAAGTGGTTTTTCCGCCTTCTGTGTTATTGGTTGTTGCAGAGAAAGAAATCGAGTTTCTGGAAAACTTTGTCACGTTGATTTTCATTAGCTTAGATATTTCGGCTAACATGTAAGACATGATGAGTTTTTGCGAGATAACAAATGCACCTTGTTGTGATGGATCACTTATCCAATTATGATTAAAGATACCAACATTGCCCGTAGGCACTTTTTGACCATTGGTCATTAATAAATAGTTGAGCGTTGATTTTGGTGAAGAGGTAGGATCAGGATAAATATTATAAGTAACCCCGGTAATATCCCAAGTGCTGTCACCTTGGTTGTCTCTTTTATCAGTAACCGAATATCCAGCAATATAAGGGTTATCCGTACCTTTTAATCCATTAATATAAGCTTCAATTAAATTGTTAATTGCGGTAACAACGTTCACATCAGACTTGTCAATATCTTTTGGTATATCAACCAGTTCGCAATCGGCTTGAAGATTTACATCTGTGAAATTTAAAAATAACTGATTAATACTAAACATGTCATTAGAAAATTTTGATAACTGATCTTTTACTTCTTTGGGAATATGGGCTGAATCCTTATAGGTATTAGCAACATCAGCAATTGAAACATTGGTTCTTATTTTTAACGTTGCACCATTAATTTTGTAGTCATTTTTTACAATGATTGGGTTACCATCAGAGTCTTGGCCAACAGAAGTGATTGTCATTTTTCCTTCGGGAATTGGTAAGCCAAGATTTGCCTTATTATTCATGGCATCACCTGTATTAAAATCAACCGTCGGTGTTCCAAAAGTAGCATTGATACTCGAACCATTTTTACTGGGAACATCCCACTTGGTTGGTAGCATATCGAGCGCGCTTAGCAACTTAAACTGGTCATTAATAGAAGACTGAGGTAATGAATAAACCATATCAAATTTATCCAGTGTATTGTAATTAACCCCTGTCAATGCAGCACCTAGCATATTACTCAGCATTGACTTATCGGGATTAACCATCGGTATCTGAGGTGACAAAAGGCTTTCGATATGGGCTCTGGCTTTGAGTACATCTTGATTCGCGTTCATATTTTTATATCCTTGATTTGACTAAGTTCACTAATGTGAGATGAATTTCACCAATCAATTTATTCACATAAAAAGTAATTGAAAGGTATATGCTATTAATTTTTCTTTGCATTGGTAGTTACGATAAAAGATTAAAATAGGGCTCAATAAAATTTGAAATTTTTAAGTTTTAATCAAGGAGTAACTAATTTTCTAAAAAAATCAGTTACTTACCTAGCCTATTATGCTTGCTTGAAGGTTATTGTTATGTTGAGAAAGAATTTTCGAATAGCTAACAAGGTTTTTGACAATTAGATTGCTTGTCAAAATATTCAGGTCGCCAAGGGATAAGTAAAACAAAGTAAATGCAACGTGTTAAGTAATGTATGAGCGAAGACTGAGACTTCTACTCTTCTGGTATTTTGGTAAACAACTCCATAGCCAAGGCCAGCAAGCATTGATAAGCAAGCGTAAATCCAGCCGCCTCCAAGGTGAACTAAACCAAATAAAGTAGCGGTAACTGACAGTGGAATCAGATTGTAATAGTAGGAATATGGTTTAAAAATTTGATAGAGCTTCTCTTGTATCAGTCCCCTGAAAAAGGTTTCTTCAATTAAAGCAACAAAAAATACTTGAATAAAGATAAAATATAGAATGAAAGACCAGTTGAACGGGTCATTAAAACTGAGTTTTATCAGTGCTGTTGACCAACCAAAAGATAGCACCAGAAAAGCCGTTGCAAGGCTTAATCCTAGAACACTCGGAATTTTATTCCATTTTAAGTTTCCTTTCGCGGGAATGAAAATTACAAATACCACCAGCCCTGCTAATACTTTATCTATACCTAAGGTTTTATGATAACTGCTAGAGCCGGCTTTTAAGATCTGGTTTTCTATCAGTAATGGCGATTCAAAGCCGGGCAGCAATTTAAAACCTAGTATTAAGAAGAGCGATACTGTCAATAAATAACAGCTATTTTTTAATACCTTGTTTTCGTGGCGCGCAGCAATGCCTGAAAAAAAAGCTAATAAAACAAGCCAAGTTAATCCTGTCAACGATATAAAAAAAGTTAGGCTGGCATAAATAAGTGTAATTGATAATAGGATGATAGAAAGCGAAATAGGTTTGTCAGTACCAGAAAAATAATTGATGGGTAAATACTTGATTGATAGATGATTGATACTGACCGAATCTAACCGTTTACTGAGTGCGGTTAACGCAATAAATAATTGTAAACCAATGAGAGCCCAATCAAGGTTTTCCATTATTTATTGTCTCTGAGATGATAAGATTTTAATTGATCGATTGGTTATAGAATACGGGCTATCGAGTAGAAGATTTGGTTTCAATAGCCAGTTCTATTTCTAAAGCTTAAAAATAATATTTTGTAAAACCCGCACTTCATTGGCATCAAGCTTTCCATCATTTGAAAAGCACTCAATTGAGCGAAAAGACATTTCTAAGTAATCCCTTGATTCAGACATAATTTTTCCTCATTTCATTTAAATAAACGAGCCTTAGCGATCGTAGCTCTTTAATCGGGTCATTCACTATAATAGCGAAGTATAAATAACTTCGTCATTAATAGACTAAAAATTATATTAACTGGGCTTATATTAGTGTTCAAGTGTAATTTCATAGAGTAAATGGTGTTTACTTCAGATGATTATACTCAAATATTCTTAAAAAATGCATAAGCGATTAATAGTTAAATAACCTGTGCATCGGTTTTAAGTTTGGTATCTGATTTCTTCCTATTGGTTTTGTAAAAATGAAAGTTCTTTTGTTACTTTGGTTGGAAGAAATTCAATAATTTCATAGTGCGCTAGAGAATGTACTTTAAATGGATCCTCAGTTAAAATTTCTTCGAGTTCATTTTTACTGTTGGCTATGGCTAAAATAATACCACCGGTACGAGGAACCTTGCGACCAGAAGCTAAAAATATTCCAGCAGCATATTGTCGATCCAGATACTCAATATGTGCCGATAGATGTTCTTCGACTTGATTAAGTTCAACGGTATAGGTTAAGGAAACGATAAACATTTTTATCCTGATAAAGTTGTTAAATTAAAACTAAATTGCATAAAGTATCCAGAATGCAAAATAAACAGATTATCATAAGTCAACAATAAGCTGACTATCAGGGCTATCTATCCAAATATAGATATTTCACTCAAGCCAACTTCCCTGATATGAAAATCAATGATTTATGTGGGATTGGCCACCCAACAATCGATTATTTATGATGTTTAACCAGAATGATTATTCACTGCCAAATAATAATTTTTTTTGTTCTTTATTAACGTTACTAGTATAAGGATTGCTACAAAAGTGCCTATTGGAAAGAGAAATAGTGTAATAATTGCTGATATAAAAGAAACTCGGTAAACCCAAGGTTTCCTGTGCTTAAAAAATAAAATAGAAATAGCCAGTAATATTGCCCCAGGTAATGCTAAAGTTAGTTCCAGTATCGTGCTGATAAGTGCTTGTGAAATTCCTCCCGCCATAACTTTAGGATCACCATTTCCGGCAAGTGTAATAGCTTGAAATTAATCCGATAGGAAGTCCCAGCATGAAGAGTGAACCGAGTAATGCTAGCCACTTTCCTGCAACAGATGTGGGCTGCTGCTCGTTCGCAATGATTACTGATTTTGGTGTTTGATATTCCGAATTATTCATTTTCTAATTTTGGCAACATGATTAAGAGTGTCTAGCCTATTTTTTAACTCGAATTTTTAGACTAGCCTGTTTTAAATTATTTAACATTAGGTAATCTTTGCAAAGCGATAGTTTTCCCAATGGCTTGATTGATTTTTTCAACCAATCTTTCTTGCTCAGGACTAACTAACGAAAATGCGTGTCCAAGCATATCGCGCGTTTTGGCTTGCTTAGCCCAAGGAGCACTTTTGTGAATGGTGGTTGGTGCTGCTTTTTTGGCTTCTTTGTTGGTTGCTTTAACTGAAGTGCCTGTGCGAGCGGTTCTACCTACTCGATGAATGTAATCATTACTGTTGACTGGCAAATCGTAATTAATGACGTAATATAAATCATCAATATCAATTCCACGTGACGCTATATCTGTTGCGACTAAAAATTTATAGGTTTTATTTTTAAATGCTAGTAAACGTTCCTGGCGTTTTTTTTGTAAAATTTCATTATGAATTCCCTCGCTGGAAAAACCATTTTCGTTGAGGCGCTCAACCAACAAATTCACTTCATTTTTAGTGCGAACAAAAATTAAAGCACGTTCGCAATTCAGTGAATTCAATAAATTAAACAGTGCCTGTTTTTTATTCTCACGATTACAGCGATACATTGTATGTTTGATTTTATCTAACGCAGGTTGATTATCTAGAGCTTCAATAAACTTCTGATTTTTTAAATGTGTTTGACCAAATTGTGTTAATGCTTTTGAGTTGGTTGCAGAAAACAAAATCATTTGTTTTTTCTTAGGTAATGCCGCGAGAATTTTAGCTAACAACGGCATGATTCCCATGCTGACTAATCGATCTGCTTCGTCCATGACAAAATGCTGAACTTTGTTGAGATCAAATGCCTTCGTTTTCGCGAGATCGACCAAACGTTTTGGTGTGGATACAATAATATCGGCACCGCGTTTAAATCGGTTCGCTTGCGATTCAATACGCACACCACCAAATAGAGTAATAGTACGCAGTTTGAGCGCTTTACCGTAGTCAGCGATGGATTGTTCTAGTTGTAGTGCAAGCTCGCGTGTGGGAACAAGAATAAGTGCACGAATGGGACGTACTTGAGCTTCACTGTAATCGGTTTGGCTCAGTTCTTGTAACAAAGGTAATAAATACGCGGCAGTTTTTCCTGTACCGGTCGGTGCAATGGCATAAGTATCTGCGCCTGACAATACAGCACCAATGGATTTCTCCTGAATATCTGTCGGTTTTTTGTAACCGAGTTGAGTAATATTGGCTTGGATAGTGGCGTTAAGACCGAGTTCTGCGAAAATAGTCATGGCTTTCAGTATATTGAGGAAGATGCAGCATTATACTTGCTTTTGGTAGGGACAGTACGATTGGAAGTGGTTTTTATCTTATAAAAGCGCTCCAAGAAGGAGCGCTTATTGAGTAGTTGAATATCCTTTTATAGTTATCCTTTTTATAGCTAACGAGCAGGCTCCTCACCTGAATCTATTATTGACCAGCCTTTGTTGTTCATTAAGAAGTCTCTGGCGGCAGAAGCGGAAGCGTCGTATCTGATCTATTGCATTGTTCCAATTTTGGTTCTGACCAACCACATTAACTTTGGATTTTTTTTCATTCTTTCATTTACCTTCTTGATAATGAGGTAAAAAAAACTACTCAAATAAGTAGTCTTAGTTGATAGGTTTTGTTGTTGAGAAGCTTAAGATTTATAACTCATTGATTTTTAACAGGAATAAAAAGTGTACTTGTATTTAATTGCAGTAAATCTTATTAAATACGGAGTTGACATAACCGCGAAGTTGAGTAAGTATTTGATAACAATCAAAAAATCGAAATGTAGTTAAACGCTTGTTTGAATATTAATGAGATTTACTGCATTCAATCAGCTGTTATGCGAATAAAGGAAATTTCTAGATGACGGTAAGCGTTTTTTTAAGTCATAACCATCGCGACAAGGATTTTGTAAGAAAGCTTGCGAGAGACTTGGAGAGCCATGGTGTTCGTTATTGGCTTGATGAAGCGGAAATGAAAATAGGTGATTCATTGATACAGAAAATACGAGAAGGTATTGACTCTGTAGACTTCTTCGCCGTTGTCTTATCTCCTAATTCTGTTGAAGCACCTTGGGTTGTAAATGAGCTTGATGTTGCTATGAATCACCAGATAAACGGGAAGCCTATTAAAGTACTCCCCATTTTGCTCAAAGAGTGTGAGCTTCCCGGATTTCTGGTTGGAAAGTTGTATGGAGATTTCCAGAACGAAGCTCAGTACGAAGACTCATTTAGAACGCTAATTAATAGTATCGGATTGGTCTTCAATAAAAGCGTTATGAACTCTGAAAGGAGCTCAAACAGTCTCGGTACTGCGCTAGATAAAGCTTTCTTGAAAAGTTTGCCTCTAATGTCAAAACCTTTTCATCGACCATTTCAGTATATGGGAATGCCCATCCACAAGGCTGAAGCAGAGGTTGGAGCCACAGCGAACTCTGTAGGTAACATTATCTTCGAAAATGATGATTGCAGAATGCTCTTAGAGGCAGAAGGGAACTTTATTAGCTATGTAGAAGTTGATCTGAAAGCCACTGCTCCACATAACCAAAACCAAGAATTCGACTCAGAGCCTGTTCTTGGTGCTTTAAGCATTGGATTGACGGAACTTGATTTAGAAAGGAAGAAAACCCATTACCACACCTACTATGACCATAGAAGAAAGCTCAAAGTCAGTGTCTCATGCCTTTATGATGGGGCACCGCTTACAGTGGCATTTAGTTCAAAATACTATGGTATGTAAATCGCATAACAAAGCATTGCAGCGGATAAACCGCTGAATGCGGCGTTAGCTACTCTAGGAGTATCGTTTGGAAACTAATGAAGGACGAGTTTACTTCGCTCTGGATGGGGAT
>JAUIHB010000388.1 GCA_030432465.1 Gammaproteobacteria bacterium | reverse complement strand
ACAATCTAGAATAAGGCAAAGTTTATAGCCGAAACTAACTTATTTTAGAAAATGTGAAATATACCTGCAATAAACCCCCGAGGTTTTATTGGCATGCTTAAGAACTTCTTGCTACACTCAATTGAATGCAATTTCAAATAATAATATCGCCTAAGCTGGGGAGTTTGCCAAGCTAAGAGTTTTCAGGCCCATATAATAAAGGATCTTGATACCATGTCAGAAATTAGAGTGATAAAAAAATATCCCAACCGCCGCCTCTACGATACTCAAAAAAGCTGTTATATAACCCTGAATGACATAAGAAGCTTGGTTATGTCATATAGTGACTTCAAGGTCATTGATGCCAAGTCAGGTGATGATTTGACACGATGCACGCTTATGCAAATTATTTCTGAAGCAGAATCTTCCGGGCAACCACTGCTAACTGCTGATGTCCTCCAAGAGTTTGTTCGTTTTTATGGAGATTCGATGCAGGCAATGATGAGCCGCTTTTTAGAACATAGCATCAAACACTTTATGGAAAGAAGAGCCGGCCTTAAAAGTCCTTTGAATACTATTTTAGGCGCCAACCCAGTTTCTTTAATGCAGAATATTGCAGAACAAAATATGGACTCATGGAAGTCTAAAAATATAGGAACGCCCAAGAAACACCGTACAATAAGTTAGTAATCTTTATCTATTCTCTGATACGCAGCTGCAATGACTTATAGTTTTTGCAACAAAGTGTACAGTATTTGTACAAATATTTTCCAGTAGGGTGACAGAATAAAGACAATACCTATCACTACACATAACACACCATTGATTAACTTCCATTGTTTTTCTACAACTTTTGCATTATATTCATATAAGTATTGCTTCACATATCGAGTTGCTAAGTAAAGCATTATAGTGATCAATCCCAAAATACCAAGAATCATATAGCTCGCTTCACGATCAACACTCAATGCTGCGCCAACAAGAATCCCAGGTAATAAATATAGCGGTGCCCAAAAGATCCCCGAAAGGACATTTACCCAAAAAAATGTGTGTTTATTCATCTGGGAAATACCGGCAATCAATGGAACAACTGCTCGGGTAGGTCCGAAAAAACGCCCATAAAAAACACCTGCAACCCCATGTTTTTCGAAAAACTCATGACAGGAATTAACCATTCTCTGATGACGTTGAAAAAAAGGAAGAGAAAGAATACTGTCGTGATAACGGTAACCAACAAGATAGCTAGCATATTCACCAATAACAGCACCTAAATATGCAGCCAAAACAATAGGGTAAAAGCTTAATATATCACTTCCGATAAGCGTCCCAACTCCAACAAGCAATACCCAACCTGGAACCATTACACCGACTATGGCTATTGATTCTAACAGCGCCACAATAAAAACGATCAACGCCGCCCATTGTGCATTTTGCTCTACAAAAACGAGAATACTCTCAGTCATAATTTAAACGCTTATGATACAAAAGCGAATTATGCGTCGGAAGCCTCAGGGATTCAATACGAATAGCTCATATCCAATAAACAATTAGATTGGGACAGCGGCCTGTTCAATTAATGGTCAATAAATACATTAGGAGAAACTCTAAAACGTTTTGCCAACTCTCTTACATGGCGTAAAGTTAAAGTTCGTTTTCCATTTATAATTTCAGATACAACGCCTTGACTGCCTACTTCTTTCAATTCTGACTGTTTTATGCCATGAAGCTTTATTAAATAACGCAAAGCAGATAAAGCTCCACCCTCCTTAATAACCAGCACTTGCTTTTCATATTCTTTTGCAGCTTGTGCCATCGCTTTTATTAAACCAGCCAGTGGACTTTTAGATCTGTTTTCCACGAGTCTAATTGCATCATTAATATTTTCTAATAAGACTTCATAATCTCGGTGAGATTTAGGTGTTTCTATTGCA
>JAUIHB010000120.1 GCA_030432465.1 Gammaproteobacteria bacterium | reverse complement strand
TAATAATAGAAAAAGTATTGTTTGAATAAAGTGCACGTAAATTTTGATCGATACGAATTAATTCCGACAACGTATTTTTGGGTTCATATAAATCGTTGGGTAAAAGCAGTTCATTATGAATGACAGGTGTTGCTTTTTTATCAACTAAATATGGATGCATATCAATGATGTATTCATTTAATACCTTCTGTTGTTTTACTTTGTTTGTTGCAGGGTATTTTTCTGGAAAATCATGGTAAATTTCTTTTTGTAGGGCGCAAGTATAGGATTTTCCTTTATTTTGCTCATTTTTAACAAAAGCACAACCTGAGTGACAAATTGCAAGATATTCACACTGTTGGCAGTCTTCATGTAATCCATGAGTTCTATGAGTTTTCGATATTTTAGCGGCGCCTGCCGTCATGATTTCAGTAATGCTATTTTTAAATATATTGCCGTAATAAAATGCTGGTGTTCCTTGTCCTCGGACGCATGAAAAGATGTCACCATCACTTTGCATTAAGAAAAATTTTTCACCACAATTAAATGCACTGGTACAGTAACTTGGCATAAATTCATCAAACCAATGTTTTTCCAGACCTTCGTTTAACTCTGTTCCAGCAAATGCTTTTTTCATTGTTCGATAAAAATCAACCTGAGTCTGATCGCTAACTGCTATTGTTGATAATTGCGAGTCACTTTGAAATTTTTGAACATTCAGGCTTGATTCAAACCCAAACATAAAATTGAAGTGATTCATGTTGATACCGACTTCTTTATGCAGAAACCAGATGTCATGAATTATTTCATCAGTTTTATCTATATGTTCCTGATAAAAAACAGCAGACATTTTCTTTCTGTGAGGATAATTTGCTAATAATTTCACATTTGCCAGAGTTTTACTAAGTGTTGAGCTCCCCTTTTTTGTTACCCTGTATTTTTCATGTAATGATAAGGGCAAGTCAACACTGGCACTAATAGAAACTTTATGTTCGCTCATTAAGTTATAATGTTTGTCAAAATTATAAAGGTTAGTTTTTATGTGAGGAGAGGTTTTGTTAAACCCTGATTTTTTAAGCTCAATATCATTTTCTTTATAATAATCAGAAATAAAGCTAAAAAGTTTTTCAAGAACTTTGGCTGGTAGAGTGGTGACTTCTCCGCCATGTAATGAAATATTAAATGGTGTATAACCACTATCCTTAAATTTGCTAACCCCAAACTCCAGTGTATTTTGAATTTTTTCAAATTCACTCTTAGAAAAACCTTGATCAGTTTGCTTTCCTAAGTAGCAATAACTACAACCTAAGTTACAATAAATCGTTGGAACATAAAGTAAATGAACTAATTGAGCGTCCGTTTGCATGATAGCTTCTTAAGTAATAAATTATGAGTTTTGAACATACTAAAATAATCTTCACGCAATAAGGAATATACATGTAAATCCCAGTACTTATATTGCCACAACTGGTGCTGTTTTAGTTGGCCTTCATGTTCACAACCCAATGCTGTTAATAATTTAATGCATCTTTGGTTATAATCAAAAACCTCGGCATAAATTTTTCTGATTTTTGCATCTACATAAAGATAGTTTATATACTTTAAGGCCTGCTTTAAGCAAAAAGCGGAGTTTAATACACTTACATCAAAGCAAATACAAAGGTTGGTTGTCTGGTTAACATCAGACAAGTTATAGCAATAAGCAAAACCTACAATATTTTTTGATTGATCATCTGAAAATACCCGAAAGTATTCCCATCGGTGACTTATTCGTCTTTTAAATTTATCACAAAATTGCTTAAAACTATCAAATTCAATATCTGGACACCATAAGTGTTGAATTTGTTTATTGTCAAATAATTGATAAAGTTCAAAGTGATCTTCTGACCAAACATTCCTCATCATTTGAGTTAACTACTTTGTTGTGGAGAATTACCCCAGTTTAACGGCTATTTATAAGAATTCAATATAAAAATCAATTAGTTAAAGATGCGACAATTTGTCACATTGATTGTGTGCTTAATTAAGATAGACTCCGGCTCAAAATAAAAGCTGGTCTATAAAATGAAAAACACACTCGTATCTTTCTTTATCTTATTACTTCTTAGCACTTTAAAGCTGGGATATGCAAGTTCTTTAGATGACACTACTGATGAACTTAAGGAAACCTACCTATCAACTCACGATGACGAGTTACTGATGCCTGATGACGGCCACAAGGTAACAGTGTGGGGGAAAAGCGATGATTCTAAAGAAGATAGCCCAAGTCCTGCTAGCATTTTGACTCAAGAAGACATGCAAAGTATTAATTTGGCGACAACTGAAGATGTGGTTAAGTTTGAACCAAGTCTGGTTATTCGCCGCCGTTTTATTGGAGATTCTAATGGAACTTTGGGGATCCGAGGTTCTAATATGTTTCAGACGTCACGTTCTATGGTGTTTGCTGACGGGGTTCCTTTACATTATTTGCTCCAATCTCGTTGGAGTGGAGCACCTCGTTGGTCTTTAGTTTCGGCAAGCGAGATAGCTATGGTTGAAGTTTTATATGGGCCTTTCTCTGCCGAGTATAGTGGTAACTCTATGGGGGGAGTTGTATTAATTGAAACTGGAATACCTCAATCACAAGAAATTCATTTTGATGTGAGTTATTTTACTCAAGCTTTTGATGACTATGGTTATGATGATTCTGTTGATGGCTATAAAGGCTTTTTTTCTTATGGTAATAAAATCGACGATTTGAGTATTTATTTTTCATATAATCATTTGCAAAATGATTCACAGCCACAATCTTTTTATTATGGTGGGAGTAGTAACGATACAAATCCAACTTTGGTGAGTGGGGCAATTGAAGGTGATGATTATCTTGGTAACCCACAACTTTATTTTGGCGATAGTGGTGTTGAAAATACTCAAACTCATAACTATAAGCTGAAACTAGGCTATGAGTTCGGAGATTGGATGGCGTTATTAAATCTTGCTTATGAAGATCGAGCAAGTGATCGTGACTCACCAAACAGCTACGTGATTGCTGAGCAAAATAATCCGACCGCCAATAATCAGATCTGGGCAGGACATGTTGTGCAAAATGGACAAGCGTTTTTTATTCCTGCCAGCCGTTTAAATGTGAATTATTTAGAACGTGATAGTATGTCTCTGGGATTACGTTTAAAAGGGGAGCTAAAAACAGATGTGCATTTAGAGGCTAATATTAATCAATTTAAGATTCTGCGTGATACCAACTTTGCTTCTTTAACCAACCCTGATAACCCTACTTATTCCTTAGATGGTCAAATTACTGATTATGATAATACTGGGTGGCAGACTGGCGAAATCAAGTTAACAATAGATAACTGGTTAACTAAAAATTTAACTCTGGTTTCAGGTATTCGCAGTGAAGCTTATGAGTTGGCTTTTAATGTTTATAATTCTGATGATTATATTGCAGGTAATAAAACAAGTTATAGTAGCAGAAGTGGTGGCGAATCAAGTGTATGGGCATTGTATTCACAGGCTAATTGGCAGGTAACTAACTCATGGAGTGTCACGCTGGGTGCTCGTTATGAAGATTGGCAAAGTAAAAATGGCTATTTTGCTAAAGACAATCCTACTACGCCTGAATTTGATTTGGAATATGTGCCTGAAACTTCAGCAGATAAGGTTTCGCCTAAGTTTTCTACACGTTATGAACTAAGCGAACTTTGGCAAATAAAATACTCATTAGCTAAAGCCTATCGCTTTCCAATTGTTGAGGAATTATTTAGTCAATACCAAGCATTTAATGCTATTAGTGAAGCTAATCCAGAGCTAAAGCCGGAAGATGGAACACATCAAAATATCAGTTTAGATTATAAACTCACAAGTGGTTACTTAAGATTAAACCTATTTAATGAAACCATCGAAAATGTCATAGAGTCACAGTCCACAATTTTGCCTGGAGGTGGCTCTATTAGAACTTTTATTCCGGTTGATCAAGTTGAAACTTTAGGGGCTGAATTTATTGCTAACCAGCAAGGCTTATGGAGTGAAAATTTAGATTTTCGGTTTAATATGACTTACACTGATTCTGAAATTGTTGAAAACAAGGCTGATTTAACTTTAGAAGGTAACCAGTTTCCGAGAATGCCTAGATGGCGGGCTAATTTACTGGCTACTTATCATTTATCTGAAAGCCTGAATATAGGTAGCACGATCCAATATGCTAGTAATAGCTTTGGGCGAATTAACAATGCCGATATTGCTAACCATGTCTATGGAGCGCAGGATCGATTTTTTCGTTTAGGATTAAAAACTAATTTTGATTTAAATCAAAATTTCAGATTTAGTTTAGGTGTTGAAAATCTAACTAATGAAATCGCTTATGTCGCTCACCCTTGGCCTGCGAGAACTTATTTTATTAACTTTGCTTATAGCTCAAATTAAATCATAACTATAGTCAGGAGCAAATGAATGCAAAACAAATCACTCTATCAAATTATCTGGCGCTGGCACTTTTATGCTGGGCTATTTTGCATTCCTTTTATTTTGACCTTATCTGTTAGTGGTGGGATCTATTTATTTAAGCCTCAAATTGATAGCTGGATTGATGAACCATTCAATAATCTGCCCGTGATGGGAGAGAGGACGTTACCTAACGAGCAGATTAAAGCCGCATTAGGAGCTGTTCCGGGAGCTTTATTTACTGCCTACCATTTACCACAACAAGAACACTCAGCGGTAAAGATCAGTGTAAGTCAAGGTGCTGAAAAAAGTATCATTTATGTTGACCCTTACACGTTAAATATTTTAAGAAAAATTAAATCTGATGAGCAATTTATTGAACAAATACGTTCATTTCATGGAGAACTTTTAAGTGGTGATGTTGGCTCTGTGTTAGTCGAGTTAGCTGGATGTTGGGCAATTGTATTGATTATAACAGGACTTTATTTATGGTGGCCTCGTAATGCTAAAGGTATAGCAGGAGTTCTATATCCTCGCTTAGGTAAAAGCGGAAGAGTTTTTTGGAAAGATTTACATTCAGTTTTAGGTATGTGGGTTTCTGTATTTACTTTATTTTTATTGGTCTCAGGCTTGCCTTGGGCACTCGTCTGGGGAACTGCATTTAAGGAAGTTCGTAGCTGGAATAGTGCGCCTGTTTCACAAGATTGGACGGCAAGTAAAAAAGAAAAAACTGCCGCGTGGCGTTCTAGCAGTGTTTCACAGTACGACTTAACTCCTCAGATTTTAATGACTGCCAATCAGCTTGATTTTGCTCATCCTGTGAATTTATCTGTTGCTAACGAGAAAACAAATCAATGGAAGTTGGCCTCGTTGCATCAAAATCGATTGTTGAGAGAAACGGCATGGCTTGATGGTCGTACTGGTAAAGTTATCAAGCAAAAGAGCTTCAATGATAATAAAACATTAGATAAAGTTATTGGTGTTGGCATCGCCGCTCATGAAGGGCACCTTTTTGGTTGGTTTAATCAATTGCTTGGCTTACTTACCGTTATTTGTTTAATAGTTATTGCAGTGAGTGGTTGTGTTCTTTGGTATCGAAGAAAAAATCCTCAACAATTAGGCGCGCCACCTGTGAACCGAAGTGCAAAAGCAGGAAAAACAGTCGCAGTTATTGTTTTAACATTAGCTGTCTTTTTACCTTTGTTAGCAATTTCTCTAATTTCAATAATATTACTGGAATACTTTGTCTTACGCAGAGTAAAAACGATTTCTGTTTGGTTAGGATTAAAAAGTGTTGGATAATGTAATTTTATTCTTTGTTCTAGAATAGTTATAAAATACAAAATGTTAGGCGAATAATTGGGCGAAAAGAGAAAGGAAAGAATTAAAGATAGTTTGAATATTTTAACAAACTTTAATATTATAGCCCCACAGTTAATGTAGCGTACTATGAACATTTTGTTGTAGTAGCAAATGAAGGAGCACATATTGGCAGCGCTTAATATGGATAATGAGCAATATATTGTTGTTTTTAATGGTGATTTGGTCGAAGGCTACTCACTTGAACAGGTTAAACAAGAAGTAAGTGCAAAGCTTAATTTATCTGAAAAAATGCAAAATCGCATTTTTTACTCCTCGGGATCTAGTGTAGTAATCAAAAAAGCACTATCAAAATGCAAGGCTGAAAAATATTGTGAGTATTTCAGAAAGTTTGGAATGCTTTTAACAGTAGCCCCCTTCCCAACCTCTTCAAATAACAGTGCTGGAGAATTAAGTCGAGATGCTGTGAATCAAAAGGCAGCGTCAACATTAAGTGATTCAGCTCCAATCAGTCAATTAGATAAAGGGATAATCCGTAGTGATATTGATGAGGTTAAATATGTGCCGTCTAGAAAAGAAGAATTCTTTGATTGGTTCAGTTATTATAAAGTAGCCTTATTTTTCATGTTATTAGGTATGACTTTAGTTTTGGTTTATTTTCCATTTTACGATGGGTATTTAAGAAAAGGTTTTTTACTTGGTGCTGTTGTATTGTTGTTTGGCTTTCACTCTTATCGAGCAAATTGATATTTATAGGAGATTATTGTGTTGTATAGGGATTTATTTGCGAAGTTATTCTTTATAATTATAGCATTAATATTTTTAATACATGTTGATAATGTGGATGCCGAGATTCGGCGCTGGGTGGATAAGGATGGGAAAGTCCATTATTCTGATAAAAATATTCATGAAGAAAGTGCTGAAGTTGTTAAAATTACGGACAAATATACTATACCAATAGTTGAAGTTAATGAACCAATCCAGTATCAGCAAGTTGAAGCTAATAGAACTATTTCTATAGCAAGTATTTTATTAGATCTACCTCGTTCTACTATGGAAGATGTCAGGATTGGAAGAGAAGCATGTAGTGGGGCTGTTGATTATTATTGGACTAAAGGAGTTATTGATTTACAAAGTAAAGAACTTGGTAAGACATTAACTAGTGTATTTTTAGAGGCTGGATATGCTGCAGAAAGTGGTATAGAAAATATTTCATATGGTGGGAGTTTAGTTCTTTCTGGAAAATTAAAAAATCTTAAATTAAAAATTTGCAGTAAAAAACAAGAGTCTGATTATGTTAAGTATTATACTAGAAATTCAGCTAAAAAATCTACAAGGTATAATGACTATACAAAAAGCTCTTCTTATGTCGAGGTTAAATGGATGCTATATGATCCTATCTTGAAAAAAGAGCTGTTGCATTTTTCAACCAAAGGCGCTCATCATGGTCTCGACGAAGCCTATATGAAGAATGGTGCAATGGTTGCTTTTGTGAGAGCTATGGAAATTAGTCTTAAAAATTTGTTGGCAGAAAAATCATTTGTAAAATATTTAAAACCTGAAAACTTAGCTGAACTGAAAATGGATTTTGATAATGAGGTAAAGGTTGGGTTTCAGTATGGAAAAAAAGAGCAAAAAATTAATTTTATTTTTAAAAACTTGAAAAAAAATACTGTAACTATTCGAACAGCAAAAGGGCATGGTAGTGGAGTACTTATTTCACATGATGGATATGTATTAACAAATGCGCATGTTGTTGGGGACAAGACTGAATTCACAGTTGACTTTGGGAACATTAAAAATAGAAAAGCAACTCTCATTAGAAAAGAAGAAGTAAGAGATGTTGCTTTATTAAAAATAAATAATTACCCAAGTGGGTTTGTTGGTGTTAAATTTTCAAAAAAACTTCCACAGGTAGGTGATGAAATTTTTGTTATTGGGACTCCATTACGTCTAGAATTTGAGCATACTGTTACAAAAGGTATCGTTTCCGCAGAAAGGTATATTGCTGGTTTACCTTACATACAAACTGATGCAGCAATAAACCCTGGAAATTCTGGGGGACCTGTATTTGATAGTTCTGGCGAGTTAGTTGCATTGGCTGTGGCTGGTATGTTTACGCATGAAGGAGCTAGTTTAAATATCAATTATTTAATACCGATTGATGATGTTATTAAAACTCTGAAACTAGAAGCTGAAGATTTTTCTATTTCTAGTCGAATAAAAAATGTAGCCTCTTCCTATTTAAGTGATAAAGAAGCAGTTTCATATCTTGCAGGAAGTAGTGAGAATAATGAAACTCAAAAAAACTTGTCATTAAAAATTAAAGATGACTCTCAAGAAAAAACTTTATTGGAAATTGTACAGGAGTGGTTAAATGAACCAGTGATCAAGTTATACTAGTAAGGTTGTAGTGTTATCAAGAAGAGCTTTTGAAGTTTTTTAAAGGTTATTGACGTTTAGATATATTGTTTCAGTTAGGCTTATCTGTACTTCATTATTCAGAATTGTGGATAATTTATTTATTCTCTTTATATTATTTGTATTTTTTATTAAAAACAATTGTAAAGTTTTCCCATAAATTTTTCTAATGTTAATGCTTTACTGGGTAGTGGTAGTGGTGTCTACTCTGTGGAACTATTTTTAGGGAATGTTAGACATGTCGCGTTTATCATTACTTTTATGGCTGCATTTAATTTGAATTACCGTTGTTAAAAACATTAGTCAGACAGCATCTCATGATATTTTAATTCACTTCTTATCGGTTATTAGAAAAGACCGGCGAGTTAAGAGTGCTAAATGATCATAAACAGGCAATTACATCTAGTGATGGAATTGCCAATTTAAATCAGCATGCAACAATTGACTCAGCAGTCAATGCTGCTGATAAGCAACTGTACCAAGCTAAATAGGCTGGACGTAACTTGATTAAAGGCTTTCACTAAATATTGTCTATGTTGCTGAAATTACCTTGTTGTCAATGAGTTTGTATATAATCAATTAATTCATTTATTGTCGTAATCGATATCCAGTTTTAAATACCCAAGCAATAACCCCTATACATAAAATCATAAAAAGGAAAGTCATACCAACACTAATGCCTATGTGTACATCGGAAACGCCATAGAAACTCCAGCGAAATCCACTAATCAAATAAACAATTGGATTAAATAAAGTAATTTTTTGCCATATGGGTGGCAGCATACTGATGGAGTAAAAACTTCCACCTAAAAAGGTTAGAGGAGTTATTACCAATAGAGGAATAACTTGTAATTTTTGAAAGTTATCAGCCCAAATTCCAATAATAAAACCAAATAAACTAAAAGTTATAGCCGTTAATATTAAAAAGGCAATCATCCAAATCGGATGTTCAATTTCGTAATCGACAAAAAAACGAGCTGTAATTAATATAAGTAGACCTAATGCTATTGATTTACTTGCTGCCGCACCCACATAACCAATGACAATTTCAACATAAGATATTGGTGCGGATAAAACTTCGTAAATTGTCCCTGAAAATTTAGGGAAAAAGATCCCAAAAGCGGCATTGGAAATACTTTCGCTGAGTAGTGCTAACATCATCAAGCCGGGGATAATAAAAGCGCCATAACTTACACCATCAATTTCTCCCATACGAGAGCCGATAGCTGCACCGAATACTACAAAATAAAGTGAAGTTGATAAAACTGGCGAAGCGATACTTTGCATTAAAGTACGAAAAGTACGTGCCATTTCAAAATTATAAATGGCTTTTATGGCATAGAAGTTCATGACTTTGACCTGACTAAATTAACAAAAATATCTTCTAGTGAGTTTTGAGTGGAGTTGAGATCTTTAAAATCAATACCGTGCTGGTTCAATTGTTTTAGCAATACAGCAATACCCGTATCTTCGCTTTGTGTATCAAAAGTATATAATAACTCATGTCCATCCGCGATTAGCTCTAATGGCAGGTGACTTAGCTCACTTGGTATTTCAGTAATAGGATTTTGCAGGTGCAGGGTTAATTGACGCTTCCCTAGCTTTCTCATTAATTGATTTTTCTCTTCAACAAGAATTATTTCGCCTTGATTAATCACGCCAATGCGATCAGCCATTTCTTCTGCTTCTTCAATATAATGAGTGGTTAAGATAATCGTTGCGCCTTGCTCTCGTAGGCCTCGCACCATTTCCCACATATCCCGTCGCAACTCAACATCGACGCCAGCTGTAGGTTCATCTAAAAATAAGATAGTGGGCTCATGGGATAAAGCTTTAGCAATCATTACTCGCCGTTTCATGCCGCCAGAAAGAGCCATGATTTTTGAGTCTCGTTTATCCCATAATGATAATTGGCGCAGAATTTTTTCGATATACTCAGGATTGGAAGGTTTACCAAATAAACCACGGCTAAAATTGACCGTAGCAATGACGCTTTCGAAGGCGTCGGTGCTTAGCTCTTGCGGCACTAAACCAATTTTTTTTCGGGCATCCCTAAAATCAGTGACAATATTATGTCCATCGGCAAAAATTTCACCTTCGCTAGGATTAACGATTCCGCAAATAGT
>JAUIHB010000119.1 GCA_030432465.1 Gammaproteobacteria bacterium | reverse complement strand
ATCGAATAAGTGAGAGCGCATAGGAGCCATTCCTGCACCACCACCAATAAAGACCATTTCATTTTTGGTATCTTTCGCAAAAAACTCCCCGTAAGGTCCTGAAATTGTTACTTTGTCACCAGGTTTTAAGTTAAAGATATAAGATGACATTTTTCCTGCAGGCAAGCTCATGTTTCGTGGTGGCGGCGAAGCGATACGCACGTTAAGCATAATAATTCCTTTTTCGTCAGGATAGTTTGCCATCGAGTAAGCCCGTGTAACAGGCTCTTTAACTTCCGATACGACATCCCAAATTTTAAAGTGATCCCAATCAGGGTGATATTCAGGGTCAACATCGAAGTCTTTATATTTTACTGTATGAGGAGGACATTCAATTTGAATGAAACCACCGGCTCTAAATGGAACTTCTTCGCCTTCAGGTAATTTGAGTTTTAGTTCTTTAATAAAGGTTGCTTTGTTATCATTGGAGATAACCTCACATTCCCACTTTTGAACCCCAAAGACTTCTTCGGGCAATTCAATATCCATATCTTGTTTAACATTAACCTGACAAGATAAACGATAACCTTCACGAGCTTCGCGTTTGTTGATGTGACTTTCTTCTGTGGGTAACAAAGAGCCACCGCCAGACTTCACTTTACAAACACACTGGCCGCAAGTTCCACCGCCGCCGCAGGCAGATGAAACAAAAATACCGTTATTAGCTAGCGCACCTAGCAGTTTGCCACCAGCATTAGTAACGATGGATTTATCATCATCGCCATTAATATTAATTTTTACATCACCACTACTTACCAAGCTGGCTTTAGCGGCTAAAATTATAAGTACCAGCGCCAAGATCACTAATGTGAACATGGAAACGCCAACAATAATAGTTTCTACCATAGTCTTAATTTCCTTGTGTTAAAGCTGAACGCCGCTGAATGACATAAATGCCAATGCCATCAGGCCTACAGTGATAAAGGTGATCCCTAAACCACGCAAACCATGAGGAACATCGCTGTATTTCATTTTTTCTCGGATACCGGCTAATAGGACAATGGCTAATGCCCAACCTATACCACCTCCGACACCAAATACAACGGACTCAGCGAAGTTGTATTCTTTTTGTACCATAAACAAAGTACCACCTAAAATGGCACAGTTAACGGTGATCAAAGGAAGAAATATACCTAGTGCCTGATAAAGCGCTGGTACAAACTTATCCAAGAACATTTCTAAAATTTGTACAATTGCTGCAATAACCCCAATATATACAATTAAACCTAAAAAGCTTAAGTCCACCTCTGGCATGCCTGCCCATTCAAGAGCACCGTCAGCTAGTAAGTACGTATATAGAAGATTGTTGACCGGAACCGTAATGGATTGAACAACAACAACCGCAACACCTAACCCTAGAGCTGTTTGAACTTTTTTAGACACCGCAAGAAAAGTACACATTCCCAAAAAGAATGCCAAGGCGAGGTTTTCAATGAAAACAGCGCGTACAAATAAACTAATATACTGTTCCATTATTTTTCGTCCTCTACTTGCTCAGGCTTCCAACTACGTAGCGCCCAAATAATTAAACCAATGATGAAAAATGCGCTAGGAGGTAGCAATAATAATCCATTCGGTTGATACCAGCCGCCATCAGCAATAGGTTTTAAAATCGTAAAGCCTAAAATGCTACCTGAGCCGAGTAGCTCACGAGCTGTTCCTACAATGATAAGAATGACTGAGTAGCCAAGTCCGTTGCCGATACCGTCAAAAAAGCTCATAACTGGGCCATTTTTCATGGCATAAGCTTCAGCACGCCCCATAACTATACAGTTAGTGATAATCAAGCCAACGAAAACAGACATTTGTTTTGAGGTTTCAAATGCATAAGCTTTCAGGACTTGGTCAACAATAATTACCAATGATGCAATGATAGTCATCTGTACGATGATTCGAATGCTAGAAGGAATTTGTGCCCGAATAGTACTAATCAATAAATTAGAAAAGGCGGTAACTATCGTTAATGCTAAACACATAACCAACGCAGTTTCTAGTTTACTGGTAACCGCAAGCGCACTACAGACCCCAAGAATTTGTAATGCTATAGGGTTGTTGTCTACAATCGGTTTAATTAATACGCTTTTGATTTCTTTAACATCAATAGCCATTATGCTTCTCCCTTGTTAACATCTAAGCGAGATAGAAAAGGACCAAAACCATTTTCACTAAGCCAATAGTTCAGCATATTTTGAACTCCAGCAGTCGTCCAAGTTGCACCAGAAAGTGCATCAACTTCTGTTTCACCTGATGCCCCACCTTTTACCAGTTGAAGTATTGGCTCTCCCTGTTGATTCAGTACCTTCTTACCAGGCCATTTTGCTAACCAGCTTGGATTTTCAACTTCACCACCCAGGCCTGCTGTTTCACCTTGCTCGTAGAACTTTAAGCCAACGACCGTTTGTTTATCGGCTGCAATTGCCAGAAAGCCATAAAGCGTCGAGAACAGCCCTTTGGCATGGACGGGTAAAATAATTGTTTTAACTGCTTTACCGTTACCATCGCGTACCAGATAAACTGTGGCAACTTTTGAGCGACGCCCGATTTTGGCGATATCATTTTCAATATCAATACTGGTTTGCGGGTCTTTGGCTGCTTTTCGTTGGTTAAAACTTTCTGCATTTTCCAGTTCAATAAACTCTCCTGTTTCTAAATCGACAAACTTTCTATCAATATTGGCGAACGCGCCTTCTACATCCATATTTTCCTGATATAGATTGGCTGCACGTAAAATATTTTTTTGTTTATCTAATTTAGCATTGGTCTGTTGGCGATCTTTTAAGATAACTGCGGCACCAGAGACTAAGACTGAACAAACTAAACAAATTGCGAGCGCGACAATAATAGTTCGCGCAAAAGAATTATTAGCTGACATAGCGTTTAGCCCTCCGCTTAATGTTTGCCTGCACGATAAAGTGGTCAATTAGTGGTGCAAATAAGTTAGCAAACAAGATTGCAAGCATCATTCCTTCTGGGAATGCTGGGTTGATGACACGAATTAATACACACATTAAACCGATTAGCGCACCAAAATAAAATTTCCCTTTATTCGTAAGAGAAGCTGACACTGGATCTGTTGCCATAAACATCATTGCAAATGCGAATCCACCACTGACTAAGTGCCAGTACCAAGGCATCGCAAACATAGGATTGGTTGTGCTATCAACCAAATTGAATAGGCTTGATGTTACTATCATGCCTATCATGACACCGGTAATAATACGCCATGAAGCTATTTTGAAATAAACCAGCGCTAAACCACCAATCAAAATCATCAAAGTAGAGACTTCACCGATGGAGCCAGGGATAAAGCCGTAAAAAGCATCCCACCACTGATCGTTTATTGCGTACTGTAAGTCACCTGCAGCAGCAGCAGCTAGTGGTGTTGCACCAGTATAGGTGTCAACTACATTCCAGACTTGACCTGACATATCTGTTGGGTAAGCAAAAAATAAGAATGCTCGTCCAGCCAATGCAGGGTTCATAAAGTTTTTGCCCGTTCCGCCAAATACTTCTTTTGCGACAACAATACCAAAACTAATACCTAGAGCTACTTGCCATAATGGAATTTCTGGCGGTAGACATAAAGCAAAAAGAATAGATGTTACGAAGAAGCCTTCATTAATTTCATGTCCTCTAATTGAGGCAAAAAGTACTTCCCAAAAGCCACCGACAATGAAAGTGACTGCGTAAATCGGAATAAAATATAACGCGCCAATGAACATGGAGTTGAGTACATCTTTGGTATATTCAATACCGAATGCGCTCATTATCCAACCTCGCCAGCCGTCTAACGTAGCGACTTGAGAGCCTGCCATTGCGTCGACTGCTTGATAGCCTACATTGTACATTCCCCAAAACATCGCAGGGAAAGTACAAGCCCAGACAAAAATCATTATACGCTTAAGATCAATATTATCTCGCACATGTGAAGCATTTTGGGTCACATGGCCTGGAGTGTAAAAAATGGTGGTTACAGCTTCGTATAAAGCATACCATTTTTCATATTTACCACCTTTCTCAAAATGAGGTTCAAGGTGATCGATGTATTCTCGCAATTTTTTCATCAGCCTTCCTTCTCAATGGTGGTTAAAATATCGCGCAAAATTGGCCCATACTCATATTTGCCTGGACAAGCAAAAGTACATAGGGCTAAATCTTCTTCGTCAAATTCAAGACAACCTAACTGTTGAGCTGTGTCGGTGTCTCCCACAACAAGCGAGCGGAGTAATTGCGTTGGCAAAATATCCCAAGGCATAACTTGTTCGTAAGTTCCTATCGGCATGATAGCTCGCTCACTGCCACCCGTAGTGGTGGTGAAGTCAAATTTCTTTTTCGAACTTAAATGAGAACTAAAAGCATTAGTGACCGAAAATTTATCTTTTCCGAGCAATAACCAACCAAAAAACTCTTTTTCTCGGCCTTCAGCCAACACACTGATTTGGTTATGGTAACGACCTAAATAAGCTCTGTGATGAACCGCTATATGACCATTGAAAACTGACCCAGAAATTACGCGCTCATCATTTTCGTCAATCTGACTTTTTACGATTTGTTCAATACTCGCTCCAAGGCGAGTTTTAATTAAGCGAGGTGCTTTTACTAAAGGGCCTGCCAGAGAAACGAAACGCTCCGTATGCAAACGGCCAGTGGTAAATAGCTTTCCAATGGCTATAACATCCTGATAGCCCACGTGCCATACGCTACGTTTTTCATTAACTGGTTTTAAAAAGTGAATATGTGTGCCTACATTACCCGCAGGGTGTATTCCTTCAAAAGCTTTATAGGTAGCAACTGGATTTTGAGCCAAATCATGATTTTTCGCGCCATTATATGCAACGAAAAGTTCACCTTCGGTGAGATGTTTAATGACGGTCAGGCCGTTATTAAATGCATCAATTTGACTTTCGATAATAACCATAGGGTCTGCTGCTAGTGGATTGGTGTCCATAACAGAAACAAAAATTGCTGCTGGTTTAGTATCAATTGCTGGAACTTTACTGAAAGGGCGTGTACGTAGGCTTGTCCACATACCTGAGGCAACTAAGTTGTCAACCACGTCTTGTCGTTTTAACTGAGTTAGCTGGGCTGCGTCATATTGGGTAAATGTTTTATGTTCATCGCCTTCTACTGCAATCACAACTGAAAGGAGCTTTCGTTTTGCGCCGCGGTTTATTGCTTTAATCGTGCCGCTTGCAGGGGCTGTGTAGATTACGCCATCAGTTTTTTTATCAATGAATAGTTCATCTCCGCATTTGACTTTGTCATCAACGCGGACCTTCATCGACGGCTTCATCCCCAGGTAGTCTTCGCCCAGTAATGCAACCTCTGAAACTGTTGGCCCGTCAAGAATTTCTTGTTTGGGGCTTCCTGATATTGGAAGATCCAGACCTTGTTTTATTTTGATCATAGATTTTTCAGCGGTAAAAAGTTGAATTTTAAGACGTTCACTATAGTTTAAATGCGCTTTAACTGCTTAAAACTGATAAAAATCAGCGCATAGCAAGTGGCGTTAGTGAAGCGTACACGTGTCAAAATGTTTCTGGTGCCCATTATACTTGGCTTTACAGTAAAGCCCCATTTTGGGCGCGCGTATTATACGGGTTTAGGGCGATAATTGACCAGAAAAACCGTAAAATTTCTCTATAATTAATCTTTCCATAGAGTCGCAGCGACATTTTGGAATAAATTGACCTATACTAAAAGTCTGTCTAACAAATGGGGTTCAGGTCGAAGGAAACGAGTGATCTGAAACCATTCTAGCGAATAAAAATAATAGATATTTGTAGATTAGGGTGAACAATCTTTTATGAATATTCACGCAATAAAAGGGCATGGAGTATTTTTATTTTGACTAGCGTAAGGCTGTTGTTTATTGGCCTGCTATGTTTTTGTGCGTCGAGCAAAGCTCAGAACGAATTAGATGTCGGTTTGGGTAAGTCATTATTTATCCGGCAATTTCTTGCTGAAATTGACTGGCGTATTGAAACGACTCAACAAAAGCAATTTAATGAGTTTAGATTGTGTACTTTTCGTGACTCTGTTAACTATCACTATTTTTCAAAGCATTTGAATAAATTGAGAGTGGAAGTTCAAGGAAAAGCATTACGTATATCTAATTTCACCCAAGAGAGACAACTGAGCAGGTGTCATGCAATTTTTCTTAGTGATGATTCACAAAAAGTGTTCAACTGGGAAAATGCTGAGTCTACAGTAGCTAAAGCATTGATTATCGTTGAGGGGCAAAATCAAGTGGGTAAAGGTGCACATATTGGTCTTTTCCTTAACCAACAGCAAACCTTTAACTATGAGTTAAATCCTGATAGGTTCATTCAAAGTATTTTTGTACCAAGTCCCGCGTTACTTCAATACGCACAGTTATCTAAGTCAAAAATTGCCGCCAAAATAGAATTACTGAGGCAGCTTGTCAATTTTACCGAGTGGCCAGAGTCAGCATTGCCTTTTTCGGCAGAAAAGCCCTTTGTCTTATGTACTTTTAAGCAACCTGTGCTTAATGAGTTTTTAGGGCATTTTATTGGCAACAAAACAATTCAGGGAGGCTCGGTTAAAAATCAGGCAGTTGATAATATTGATGAAATAAAGGGGTGTGATACGGTTTTTATTGGAAATGATTATTCGCAAACATTAATCAAAGCTTTAATTAATCGAGCAGAAATGAAAGCTTTATTGGTTGGTAATGCGCCACAACTTGGGGAGAAAGGGGTTCATTACAATTTGGAACCAACCCAAAGTACTTCCAGTCAACGGTTTGAAATTAATTTGATGGCATTTGCTCAAACAGGACATACGCCTCGCTTTGAGCTATTAAATTCTGCAGTCTTAATTGAAAAGGATTATCCAGAATTAGCCAAAACGTTAAACCAAATTATTCAACAAACTCGCTGGCCAAAAAAAGGTAAAGTATCAGAAGAGCAAGCAAAAATTACCGTTTGTTTAAGTCAGCAAGATGAGCTTTTACAAAGTTTTTTACAAAAATCTACTGAAAATGCGCTGCTAGAGAAAACATTAAAGACAAAAATAAAAAAAATAAACTTTTCTCAGTTATCTATGAAACAAAGAAACGGTCAATGTGATGTCGTTGTTCTTAATGCTCTGACTAAGGAGAGCAGTTTACAAAATATGGCTTTAGAGAACGTTAAAGATAAATTGCTTGTTGTATCGAGTTATGAAAAAAACATCAAAGCGCCATTTCATTATCGAGTGTTTCTGTCTCCACGAAAAATTGAACTAGAATTCGATTTGGATTTTTTAAATGCAAGCGGTTTCCTACCTTCTGAAACTTTACTGCAATTAGGAAAGGCTATTCAAAGGAGGGGAGATGATTAATATAGGTAGCTCTATTCGAGCTAAAATCATTGTTGTTATTCTTTTAGTTTCTAGTGGTGCTCTGGTTGCAGGCATGTTAGTGGTAGGAATTAATTACTATAATACAACTCAGAAGTCCTTAGTGGCGGATGTTGAGTCTCAAGCAAAGTTGTTAGCCAATAGCGCTTTAGTTCCAGCCAGTTTACGTGATGAAGAAACATTGAAGAAAGTTTTACAGTCAGCAGTCTTGAATGAAAATTTTGGTGCCGCCATATTTGATAGTACGGGCAATATTTTATCAATACGTGATGATAGTAATACTGAGTTTTATATAAGTGAAGCAGAGTATAAATCTTCTAAAGATATATATTGGGATGGTGAACGTTTATATGTATGGGTGCCTATTCATCAGGAGGACGGCGAGTTTTCCGGTGTAGTTTACTTGAAAGTATCTACTAGCGATTTTTATAATGGAATACGAGAGTTTGCGATTAAAAGTTTGGTTATTGTATTAATTCTTGGGGTACTGGTTTATTTAATATCTATTCGTTTACAAAAAGCGATATCAGGACGTTTAGTTGAACTTGAAGTAATTACCAGAGAGGTCAGTAGTAGTAATAACTATTCTATTCGGGTTGCTTTATATGGTGAAGATGAAATAGGTTCTCTCGCTCGTTCATTTAATCAGATGTTAGAAAAAATTGAATCAAATCAAAAGGAGCGAGATGCTGCAAGCGAAGCATTACAACTCAATAAAAAGCGTTTGGAAAGAGCAGTAAAAGATTTACAGTATTTGGCAAATTATGATGCGCTTACCCAGTTGCCTAATCGTGCACTTTGTATGGATAGGATAAAGTATGCCTTGAAACGTGCCTCAAGAACGAATGCGATGGTTGCGCTTTTATTTTTAGATTTAGATCATTTTAAAGACGTTAATGATTCATTAGGTCACGCTGTAGGAGATCAATTACTTAAAGCGACTAGTCAGCGCTTACTGGAAAAAATTCGAAGTGAAGATACTTTAGCGCGTTTAGGCGGTGATGAATTTGTTATCATTTTGAATGAGTTGCGCGATACGGATTCGGTAATTAATACTGTTGAAAAAATAGTGAATAGTTTTGAAACGCCTTTTACGTTGTCAAATTATGAAGTTAATACGACGGTAAGTGTCGGTGTGTGTATGTTTCCTCATGATGGTGCTGATGTTGATTCATTAATGAAAGCCGCTGATGCTGCAATGTATAAAGCGAAAGAAGTAGGGCGAAATACTTACGAATTTTATGAAGCCGATCTAAATCAGTTAGCTATTCGTCGTCATCAATTAGCTAATGAGTTGCGTCAAGCAATTAAAAATGAAGAGCTAAGTTTAGTTTTTCAGCCACAACTTAATATTAACGAAAATAAGGTTATTGGTGCAGAAGTCCTATTACGTTGGCATCATCCTATTTTAGGACATATTTCGCCTGCAGAGTTTGTTCCTATCGCAGAAAACACTGGCTTAATTAAAGAGATTGGCAGTTGGGTTTTGGATAATGCTTGTAGCAAAATTGCCGAATGTCGTGAAATGGGAATAGAGATCAGGTTGGCTGTTAATTTGTCAGCATTACAGTTCAGACAAGCTAACTTACCTGAGCATATTGCGGAAACTATGCAACAGTATCGGATCCCGCCCAGATTGTTAGAAGTTGAAATTACTGAAAGCATGTTAATGAGGGATGTTAGTCAAGCAATTGACATTTTGGCACGCTTAAAAGAAATGCAGATCCGAATTGCTATTGATGATTTTGGCACGGGTTATTCATCACTTTCTTATTTACGGCGTTTCCCGCTGGATGCCCTGAAAATTGATCGGTCATTTATTGATGAATTAGTCGTTGATGCTGATGATACGGCAATCACTTTGGCAATCATATCTATGGCTAAAAGTCTGCGCTTGGAAGTTATTGCTGAAGGTGTCGAAACCGCGCAGCAGCAAGAGTTCTTAGCACAAAATAGTTGTGATGATATACAAGGTTACTACTTTTCTCGCCCTCTTATTTTTACCGACTTTACTCAGTTCTTATTGCAAAATGATAAAGCAAGGAAAAGCCTCAACCAATCTTCTCATTAGTCTGGTTCTCTTATTGATATTGTTGTTTCTTGAATTAGCATCAATCAATATGCTGTGTTTAAAATCAGCTAACAAACGAGAAAAATAGTTAAACAAGCAAGAGTTGTAATTAAAGTGCATCAATATCCTTGTATATCCTATGGTTGTCAGGTAAGATTTGCGCCCTTTTTAAAGATAGCCAGATTCTGACTTGTTATGAGTAGTATTAGAAAGCGTGTAATTGCTGGAAATTGGAAAATGAACTGCTCGAGAGTGGAAGCGACTCGATTAGTTAAGGATATTATTACATCGCTTAAAGCTAGTCCGATGGCTGAAATATTAATTTTTGTACCAAGTATCCACGTTGCTGATGTGAGTGCATTAATTAAAGAAACACCGATTAAGCTTGGTGTTCAAAATGCTCATTGGGAGCATAAAGGGGCTTTCACTGGTGAAATCAGTGTCTCAATGTTGCAGGATTACCAAGTTAGTCATTTGTTAGTTGGACATTCAGAAAGACGAGAAATGTTCGCTGATAATGACGAACAAGTTGCAAAAAAATTCGCAGCGGCTTTAAAATACGATATTACGCCCATACTATGTATTGGTGAAACACTAGAACAACGTCAACAAGGCACAACATTAAAAGTGTTAAAAGCTCAATGTCAGGCTGTGATAGATGTTGTTGGTGTAAAAGCGTTTCAAGATGTTATTGTTGCTTATGAGCCTATTTGGGCTATAGGTACCGGTGAAACTGCAACGCCACAACAGGCGCAGCAGGTTCATTCAGAGTTAAGGGTATGGTTTGCAAAACAAGATGCATCGATTGCCCAAAATTTACAAATACTATATGGTGGCAGCATGAACGCCACCAATGCCGATGCTTTAATTGCGCAACCTGAT
>JAUIHB010000118.1 GCA_030432465.1 Gammaproteobacteria bacterium | reverse complement strand
AGAACATGGTCATATATACGTCGCGCCGCCAATATATCTGTTTTACGACCTGCAAAATCAATCAAATAGCCACGAATAGTTCTGAAAATAAAGTCAAAAACAAACGCAATAAATGCACCGATCCCGAGTGCCCAGCCAGTTTCAATCGCATTATGGCAACAGTTACAAAAGCACCCTAAATTATTTGCTTATAATATTTATGGCCCAACAGAATTTACAGTTTACGCAACATACGCAAAAGTTACTCAGAATAAGTCAATACCGGTTATCGGAAAACCTCTCGCTAATACAGAAGTTTATGTCTTAAATGAAAATTTACAAACAGTTCCTGTTGGCGTTCAAGGAGAACTTTATTTAGCCGGAAAGAATATGACATCAGGCTATTTAAATAGACCTGCAACAACAGCATCGCGTTTTGTGGCTAATCCATTTCGAAAAGGCGAGGTCATGTATTTAACTGGCGACATTGTGCGTTGGAATACTCAAGGCGAACTGGAATTTATTGGACGCAGCGACAATCAGGTAAAAGTTCGCGGATTTCGCATTGAATTAGGTGAGGTTGAAAATGCACTCAGCTCACTTTCTTCTGTTCATGAAGCCGCAGTAATAGTTGAAGCTACCGAAAATGGCAATCGTTTATTAGGTTATTGTACACTTAAAAAGTTTCTTGTAGGAAATGAACAGACTATTATCTCTCAGTTATTAGATGAACTCAGTTTATCCCTGCCTGCTTACATGCTGCCCTCAGTCATTACCTTGTTAGAAAAATTTCCATTAACCGTAAGTGGAAAAATTGATAAACAATCATTACCTAAACCGAAATTTCAGACAAATAAAAATTCTCGTCCAGCAAAAACTAAAATAGAAAAACTCCTTTGCAATAGCATTGTCAGCGTTTTAGATCTATCAAATAAAAACAACACTCAAGTCGGTATGCAGGATGACTTCTTTAGCTTAGCGGGAGATAGTATAACCGCGATGCAACTTAGTACACAATTACGTCAGGCTGGTTTTTCTTTAACTCCTCGAGATATATTTTCTCAAAGAACACCAGAAAAAATGCTAGCTTTCTTGAAACCTATTTCAACAAACGACAATAATAGTGATACTAAAAATAACTCACCTTTAAATATCCCTAATAATATTCAACAAAGTGTAATAACGAGTCCTGAGCTGCTAGAAAAATATACTTCGAAAGTAGCGATACTTCCAACACTACCTTTACAAGCAGGCTTACTATTTCATGCTGCATTAGAAGGTCAGGGAAACAATTACAGCTTTACAACACGATTAGATTTTCAGGGTGAGGTGGACTCTGAGAGACTTAGGAAGTCACTGAATAGTATCTTAATAAAGTTTCCTCAATTAGCAGCAAAATTTGATGTAGAAACAACGGGGGAAGCATTGCAGATATTACCTGTTGATATATCAGACACAAAGGAATCATCCCATTTATACTGGCCTTGGTTTGAGCATAATTTTAGTTCATTGTGTGACTCAGAAAAAATTTCAGCTTTGAATCGATTAGAAATGCAGGAGGCCAACTATGGTTTCAAAAAAAACTCTTGCATACTAACCAGAGCTAACTTAATCCGTTTAGACGACAATCAATATTCCTTGTTAATCACAGCACATCATTTAATTATTGATGGTTGGTCGACTCCTCTTTTAATTCAAGATCTTCTTACGGCTTATCAAGACTTATCTAAACCACTTAAGTTAACCAGTACCAGTTATTCCCAAGTTATTCAGGAATTATCTGCTCGCGACTTACAGCCAGCAAAAAATGCTTGGCGAGTCTATCTTAACCAAGCAACCCCAACAATTCTTTTTAATGAGAATAAAAATTCTGAGGAAGTAAAAGAATTAAAATTACCAATAGAAAAAGTACTCAATGATCGAATTATTCAATTAAGTCGTGAACAGGGACTAACCCTTAATACAATTATTCAGGGAGTCTGGGGGGCTTTACTCAGTTCAATGAGTGGGCGTAACGATGTAATATTTGGTAGCCCGGTATCAGGTAGATTCAGTAATGTAAATGGTATTGATGAACATATCGGACTTTTTAGTAATACCCTCCCAGTGAGAATACAGTTAACTCCAGAAGACTCTCTGATAAGCCAATTAAAAAAACATCAAGCACAACAAATTGAAATGTTGGAATTTGATGGATTAGGTTTAGGGGAAATTCAACAGTTTGCAGGCAGCGATACATTATTTGATACTTTATTAGTTGTCGAAAATTATCCAGCCCCAAATACTTTATTTAATCAGAATTTCCAAGGTATAAAGTTAGAACACGTTGAAAATCGAGGATATACGCACTATCCATTAACCATACTGGTATTACCCGGAGATAATCCAAGAATTTTATTTGAGTATCGCGATTCAGTGACAGAACCAGAAAAATTAGCTCAACGTTTTATAGGATTATTGGAGCAATTTGTTGAGCAGCCTGACATATCACTGGCACAACTCAACTTACAAACTAAAGAAGAAAAAAGCTTTCTCAAAAAAATCAATAACACGGACAAGTTATTACCTCAACAAACTCTGTGTCAACTACTTGCCGAGCAAGCCAACAAAACACCAGATAAAATCGCATTAAAAGACAATAAGCAAATTTTAAATTACCAACAAATGCGTTATCAGGTAGAGCATTTGTCTCAAGTTTTAAACTCACTTTCAGTAGCTACTGGCGATATTGTTGCTGTTTCACTTACGCGCAACAATCAGTTAAGTATTGCATTGCAGGGAGTTATTGATGCTGGTGCAGCTTATTTACCATTAGATAATAGTTATCCAGATGATCGACTTGCTTTTATGTTACAAGATGCCACACCTAAAATTTTGATTACCAGTTTGATGGAGCAAGAGCGTTTTACAAAATTTAAGTTATCTCAGCAAACGACTCAATTATTATTTATTGAAGATTTATTAGCTCATCAGGAATTAACTGTCAATAATAAATTTACCAAGGCAACAATAACAACTGACGATCCAGCCTACATTATTTATACTTCAGGCTCTACAGGAAAACCCAAAGGTGTTATTGTCTCTCACGGTGCGATTGTCAATCGCTTAAAGTGGATGCAACATGAATATCCACTTACGATTAAAGATGTGGTATTGCAAAAAACACCCGCAAGTTTTGATGTTTCTGTATGGGAATTTTTCTGGCCGTTAGTTCAAGGCGCGACACTTGTCATGTCACCACCCGATTCTCATCGAGATCCGGAAGAACTTTCTCAATTAATAGAAATGCATCAAGTCACAACTCTGCATTTTGTTCCTTCGATGTTAGCTGCTTTTGTTAACCACGCGAAAACCAGAAAGTCTTTAAGTTTAATCAACCAATATTTAAAACAGGTTTTCTGTAGCGGAGAGGCCTTATCTAAAGAGCTTACTGAAAATTATGCTCAATTGTTTAACGCTCCTTTGCATAATTTATACGGACCAACGGAGGCAGCTATTGATGTTACTTATTATCCAGCAACGCAATTTGATCACGAATACAAAAGCTCGCAAGGCACAGGCATTCCCATAGGTCGCCCTGTTTGGAATACTCAACTACGCGTACTTGATCATTTTTTACGTGAAGTCGGTGTTGGTGTTTCTGGTGAACTGTATTTAACTGGTGAACAATTAGCTATCGGTTATTACAATCGAAAAGCACTTACAGCCGATCGTTTTGTTGCCGATCCCTACGCTACAGCCGACAAAACCGGTCAGCGTATGTATCGGACGGGCGACATAGTTCGTTGGCTTCCAACCGGAGATATTGAATATTTAGGGCGTAGTGATGATCAGCTTAAAATTCGTGGTCAGCGAATTGAAGTTGGAGAAATTGAACAAGCAATGTTGAGTCTAAAACATGTTAGCCAAGCAGCTGTTCATGCAAGAGTAATTAATCAGAATACGCAAACATTATCGAGTGGTGACAATCGTCAATTAATTGGTTACGTTATTCCAGAAACAGACAACTCTAAAGCATTACTCAATCAAACAGATACTCCAACACTATTACAAACCTTATCGGAAAAACTACCAGCTCATATGATTCCTTCAACATTAGTGTATGTTGCTGACTTTCCGTTAAGTGCCAATGGTAAGTTGGATAAAAAATCTTTACCCGATCCAGAAAGTCATAATACATCGCAAGGACGTGCTCCCAAAACCGGTGTTGAATCAATAATAGCGAAAACTTTTTCCAGCTTACTTGGCATTGAAACAGTTAATGCTGAAGATAGCTTTTTTATGCTGGGGGGACACTCCCTATTAGCTATGCGGTTAGCAGCGGAATTACGTACTAAATTATCACTACCGGTTTCCGTTGGACAAATTATGGTTTCCCCAAGTGTTGAAGAGCTAGCAGCCGTTTTAGTTGACGAGAAACTACGTAAAGATCCTGAAAAGGCAGGTTTTGGGCATAAGCTACCTATCCGACAAGGCCAAGGAGTACCACTTATCTGCATTAATCCAGGCTCAGGTTTTTCTTGGCAATATACAGGCTTCCCGAAACATTTAAACAGCGAATATCCTATTATAGGTTTACAGTCTCCACGTCCTGATGGGGCTGTAGCGGTCAGTAAAAATATGCCAGAAGCTATTGAACATTATTTTCAACTACTACGTAGCGTACAACCTCAAGGTCCTTATCATTTTCTAGGTTACTCTTTCGGCGGTACGGTAGCTGTCGCTTTAGCCGCGCGTTTAGAATCTTTAGGTGAAGAAGTTGCGTTTGTTGGTTTGCTGGACACTTACCCGCCAGAAGGGCAAGAGTGGAAGCGCCCAACAGAAGAAGAAGCCCAACAAGAAGTTGAACGAGAAAAGCGCCAGTTTATGCAAGCCGCACAAGGAGAATTTGCTGATGCAGCTTCACTCGCAGAACAGAATAAAATGTTCAATGATATTGTCGCTAACTACGACGATACCGTGCGTTTACTTGCAACAGCCAATACACCAGCTTATTCAGGTAAAACACATATTTTTGTTGCTGAAAAAACCTTACCAGAAGGTTGGGATGTAGGAAAATCCTGGGCACCTTTTATTAAAAATTTAGTTCAATATCGTTTACCTTTTGCACATGACGATATTATGTCTCCCGATGCACTAAACACATTAGGGCCACTGTTAGATGCGACATTAAATACTGTTGCTACTTTAAACTTACAAAAAGCAAATACTAATTTTTAAAAAATTAATCAGAATATAGTGGGATATTAGTTAAGTATTATGAAAAAAAAATCAATTTTATTAGATATTAGCTTGCTTAAAACTCATGCAAATTTTCGTCGTGTATTTATCGCTAGAATGATTTCAATTGTATCGCTGGGTATGCTAACTGTAGCTGTACCGTTACAAATCCATGCAATGACAGGCTCAACATTACAAGTCGGAATCGTACTCGCATTAGATGGTGTTGGTATGTTTATTGGATTATTAATCGGTGGCGTACTCGCAGATAGGTTTGAGCGACGCCAATTAATACTCACAGGAAGAGCAGCCTGTGCCTGCGGTTTTTCTGCACTAGCTATTAATTGTTTTATTGCCGAGCCTTCACTATTGGCTCTTTATTTATTATCTGTTTGGAGCGGTTTTTTCGGCGCTATTGGAATTACAGCATTAATGGCTTCTATTCCTTTATTAGTTGGTCGCGAGAATATTGCCGCGGCAGGTGCGTTAGGCATGCTGACAGTCAGAATTGGAACGGCTATTTCGCCCGCCATAGGTGGAATTATTATTGCTGCCAGCAATCTTAGTTGGAATTATACAGCTGCTGCTTTAGGAACTTTCATGACATTAATTCCCTTAAGGCAGCTACCAAGTATGTCAGCTCAAAATACTCAATCAGTACACCCCTTGCGTTCACTAGCTGAAGGAATTAGTTTCGTTTTTAAACATAAAATTATTGGTAGTGTCGTTGCTCTAGGTTTATTAGATTCACTGGCAAAAGGAATCAGAGTTTTGTTTCCAGCATTAGTTGTCGGCTTTTTTGGCGGTGGTGCGCTTGAGTTGGGCTTAATGTATTCAGCGGTTCCATTTGGAGCAATGTTGGGCGCTTTTACCAGCGGCTGGGTTACTCAGTTACAACGTCCTGGTAATGTCATGCTCAGTTGCAGTATCTTTGCTTTTGTCTCGCTCGCTCTTTTCAGTTTAACTAACATCTTTAGTGCGGCAATTTTTTTACTCTCAATTTATGGCTATTTAGGTGCAATAAGTGCTTTACTCCAATACACCATTGTACAAGGACATACTCCAAACCATTTACTTGGAAGAACCAACAGTTTATGGACAGCCCAGAATGTTACCGGCGACTCCTTAGGCGCCTTTGGACTGGGCGGGTTAAGTCAGTTATTTTCACCATTATTCAGCGCCTTATCTTTTAGCTTAACCGCAGGCATTGCAGGTATGTTGATGCTTGTTGGTTTTAAATCATTACGTAACACCCCTATTGCTGATGAAAACTTACCCAAAATGAAACCTGAAATTAAAAACGTAACAAAGGCTACTAAAAAACAGGAAACTGCTAATGCCAGCGCATAGCCAAAAATAAAAGTGGTAACTTACTTGTCACTTTTTACACTTATTGTGAGTATCCAATACGTGAATAAATCTCAGCACGAAATATCAATGAATTCAATGAGTTAAATGTTATAAACTTAATATAATTTATGTGTTAGATTGGACAAAATAGCTTGCAATCTCTCTAAACAAAACAATAATGATAACTATTATCATTTAAAAACAATGAGTTTCTGATAATGCTAACTTTAAACGCATCATTCAATGCAATGCCTTATATGGATATCCCCAGCGATAAACAACTCGCAGAGGCGCTACCATGTGATTCATTGATTAGTCAGCACGTCCAGCACACTCGCCAACAAATACAAAAAATACTTTGTGGTGAGGATGATCGTTTAATGGTAGTCGTGGGTCCATGTTCAATTCACGATCCTAAAGCAGCACTGGAGTATGCGGAACATTTGATTTTACTGTCAAGATATCATGCCGATGACTTATTTATTGTGATGCGAACTTATTTTGAAAAACCCCGAACAACAGTTGGATGGAAAGGTTTCATCAATGATCCTGACTTAAATGGTTCATTCGATATTGGCAGCGGACTCACTCAGGCAAGAGAGCTATTATTAAAAATAAATGCGCTCAATTTAGCAACAGCAACGGAATTTTTATGCCCTAAGAACGCACTCTATATTGCCGATTTGATTAGTTGGGGCGCAATAGGCGCACGTACAACTGAGTCCCAAATTCATCGCGAACTAGCATCCGGATTACCTTGTCCTATCGGTTTTAAAAATAATGTTGATGGCAATATTCAGGTAGCAATTGATGCTATGCATTCAGTACGCGCGCCACATTTTATTTGCATGCCTAAAAACCATGATAAGGCACAAGTCATCAAAACTCCTGGAAATCAATTTTGTCATGTGGTACTACGTGGCGGGAAACAACCCAATTATTTTCCTAGCGATATACAAGATGCGACTCAAAAGCTCACAAAACAAAAATTACCAACACAATTAATGATTGATTGTAGTCATGGAAACAGTCAGAAAAAACATAAAAACCAACTCATCGTTGGAGAGTCTCTCTGTCAACAAATATCACAAGGTAAAAAGAATATTGCAGCCGTCATGATTGAAAGTTTTTTAGAAGAAGGTCGACAAGATATTCAGCATACGACTCCATTAAATTATGGTCAATCCGTAACAGACGCCTGTATTCACTGGCAGGATACCAAAAATTTACTCAATCAATTTGCAAAATCAGTCAGGACGCGACGAAAGGTACATACAAAAAATAATAATAGCAGTTCTTTGTTATTACAGGATAGCATCAGTTAACTATTCCAAATAAACAAAGCTATAATTTTAGTTGATAAATGTACAAATCTTGATTGGCATTATTTATAGTATAGTAGTTTTGAATTTTTTTCAGATACTGTGCCCCCGATTTTTTAGCTACATTAATGCTCGCGAAATTATTTTCCAAACATCGAAACTCAAGCACACGCGCTTTTTTATTATGACTTAAATACTGTCCAATAAATTTAATAATATTCTGAATAATTCCATTTCCATGAAACTTAATAGCTAACCAATAACCAACTTCTGCAATTTTTGTTTTTTCTGAAATCTGCTTAATTCCAAAAACACCAACAATTTGGCCATGAAAAATAATTTTAAACCATTCAGCTTGAGGCAAATGACTATCAACTCTTTCCAAAATATATTGCTGTGCAGTTTTTTCATCAACAACCTTAGCTACCCAATATAAATACTGTTGTAAATTTTTTCTACTTTCATTAACTAATAATAAAATATTTTTAGCATCACCACTTAATAAAGGCTTCAATACAATATCCGTATTAACTTTCATTACCTCACCTTATTCACACATATTTTTATCTATATCCAGACGGCAAGAAAGGGCTTTCGCCCTTTCTAAAAAACTAAAATTATAATCAATAATTGATTATAGTACGCCACGCTTTTCTTGATCTCTTTCTATTGATTCAAATAATGCTTGGAAATTACCTTCCCCAAAACCTCGATCACCTTCACGTTGAATCATTTCAATAAAAATGGGGCCAAATAAATTCTTGGTAAAGATTTGTAATAAATAAGTATTTTCAGCTTGGCTATCAACCAAAATCTGGTGTTTTTTGATTTTTTCTTTATCTTCTTTAACCCAAGGTACTCTATCCCAGATAGTTTCATAATACTCAGGAATAATATCCAAAGTTTCAATGTAAGAACCTTTAAGTTGATCACAAGAAGCAACTAAATCACGTGTTCTAAAGGCTAAATGCTGAACACCTGGGCCGTCATAAACATCAAGATATTCATCAATTTGGTTATTATTATCATCTTTGCCTTCGTTGATAGGAATACAAAAGGTACCACAAGGACTTGCTAATGCATAAGAAACCAGTGCAGTTTTAACTCCTTGAATATCGAAATAACGAACTTCTTCAAAACCAAAAATCTCTTTATAAAAATTTGCCCACTTTTCCATAGTGCCTTTATAAACATTATTAGTTAAGTGATCAATTTCGACAAAACCTTTTTCTTGCGTATGAACTTGTTCCTCAAGATCTTCAAAATCAGTTTGCCAGATAGAGTCGCCACCTTCATATTTATCCACAAAATAAATTAAACTATCGCCAATTCCATAAATAGCGGGATAAGGAAAGTCTTTCTTTTCAGCTTTTTTCGCACCACGCTTTATTGCTTCTTCCAAAGCAAACTCTGCATCTTCAACTTTCCAACCCATAGAAGAAATTGCCGGACCATGTGCTTTAGTAAATTCGGCAGAAAAACCATTTTTTTCATTATTCAATAAAAAATGAATATCGTTTTGGTTATAGTAAGTAATGTCTTTACCTTTATATTTTTTCAACTTAGAAAAACCAAAATCCATAAATACATTGTGCATAAATTCGGTATCCGCAGAACAAAACTCTGTGAAAACTATGCCACGAAGTTTCAGCGGATTATTTGGTGTTGATTCACTCATTTCTTTCTCCAATCAATTAATCTTCCAACCAGCTCTGGTTGTAATCATTTTCCATGCAATCACGAAAGTGGTTAGTTGTTTTTAACGGGTTAAACGTATCAATCATGACTGCATATTCATAAGTTTCAGTTTTGCCGATAGATGCTTCTGTTTTTCCAGGCTGTGGACCGTGAGGAACACCTTTTTTATGCAGTGTCATAGAACCTGCTTCAATTCCGGTTCGACTCATAAAATCGCCATCCACGTAATACAACACTTCTTCACTATCAATATTGGTATGGTAATAAGGAGCAGGAATTGACTCGGGATGAAAGTCATAAAGCCTTGGCACAAAGTTACAAACAACAAAATTATTTGCAGTAAAAACTAGATGTTCACTTGGCGGTAAATGAATTTTGCCAACTTTAGCGAATAACCAAAACCTATTTCCGACTGACGATAAAGGCTAAACCCAAATGTGGACCCGGACAATCCAAATGTTCCGAATTTTGTCGGGTATGCAGCTACTAATCCAGAAACATTTAATTCTTTTAGCAAGTATTTATTCTCATAGTATCCCCCAACCTCAAATGATTCGAGGTAGGCAAGTGCGCCCACATTATGATTTAATGACCATACATCTGTGTTATTGATTGAAGCATGTGCCATTCCAGCGGATTTTCCACCGAGTCCGAATGTTCCTTGGCTCCAAGTAGAAAAACTTATTAGTAGTAGAGCAATAAAAATGTATTTCTTCACAGAAGTATATTTGCCTTAAAAGTACAACATTTTATCTTAATTTTATCACGGTGAAAGACTGGCAAAATAGAGTTGTATGGATTACGGG
>JAUIHB010000387.1 GCA_030432465.1 Gammaproteobacteria bacterium | reverse complement strand
ATTGTAATGTAAAATTGATAAATAGAGTGCTTGTTACGAGAATGACTTCACCGTTATCTAAAATGACTTCAATAGGTGACTTTTTTAAAGATTCATAAATAGCATCAAAACGTTGAGCTGAATCTCCACCGAAAGCGCAATTTTGTGGATTATTGTCACATAGTCGAAAAAACTCATTGAGTGTATCTCTTGCGCCTACATCACTTTTAAGACGTGTAGTAACAGGCACATAGTACTTCTCTCCGTGGCGACCTGTTGCCCATGCTATTGGATCAAGTACGCCATCGACAATGAGCGAGCGGATATTGTCAGGAAACATATTAGCATAAGTGGTTCCAAGGTATGAGCCATAAGAATAGCCAACATAGTTGAGCTTGCTATCACCAACAGCTTGACGCAGTATATCCAGATCTCTTGCAACATCGGCGGTTGACATGTTCTTTAATATGCGACCACCATTTTTATTGCAAAATTTTACAAATGATTTATCGGCTTTTTTACGCTTTAAAATTTCAGGAAATAAAACTGGGATATCTTCTGCATCAAAAGCTTTATCTTGTTCATCTTGAGTTTTAAAACATTGTAAAGGATTACTTAGGCCTATTCCTCTAGGATCAAAACCAATCAAATCAAAATTTTGTCTGACTTCTTCTGAGAATAAAATAGCTCCAGCAGATAATAAAAATTGAACGCCTGAGCCTCCTGGGCCTCCTGGATTTAAAAATATTGAACCCATTTTATTTTTTTGATCTGCAGCTGGATAGCGAGCAATAGCTATGTTTATGGTTTGTTGGCTCGCTTTGTCTTTCGGGTTATAACTTAGTGGAACTTTGACATTTGCACATTGATATGGTTCAGGGTAACCATTACATGCTTGCCAGTCGATATTAGTCTGGACATTATCTATTTTTAATAGAGGCGTTTGTTGAGTTGTGCTTTTTTCAAAGTTAGTAGCGGTAACGGAAAGTGAACTAATGCACATTATAATGGTGAGTGAAAATTTTTTTAATCTTGAATAAAAAGGTGTGTTTAATGGGATAAATTTATTTTCTTTGGGGATATTAGTTTTTGCTTGTATTCGTTTCACAATGATTCCTCTTACTGTGAGTTTATATAAACTGTGCAAAATGCACGCTTGAACAACATTAATAAAATTGGATGTTTCAAATTACGTTCATATGAAAAACAAAATTGAATATTTTGTTTAGTCCTTTAGGTAAAGCAATAGAAGTAAGTTTACAACGCGCTATTTAGCGCGATGAAAAAATACCAAAGTATTAAAGCAAAAAACTAAAAAATTTGAGAGTAGAATATTGTAGAGGTTTGTATAAATGCGTTTAATAATATTTCAAATGAGATCCACTTATGGTCTTTAAATGGAGTTTTACATAAGTAATAAAATGTTTTTATAAGGAAGTTAAGAAAGAAGTTAGCATTAATTACCTGCTAAATATTGCATTTAAAAGAAATGAGAGGAAGAGCGTTGCTGAGTTTAATTATCTTCCTCCAACAGATATTCAATACCTGCACCATAGCGATTAGTCCATGCAATGCGAGCGGTTAAAACCGGGCGATGCTGAAATTCCTCTGCGGACTGAACTTCAACCAAGGTGTTAATTGGCAATTTAGATAATACGGGGCCTTCTATAAACAGGCCACCATCAGAAAAATCCATCGTTTCTGTTTTAAAACGTTCAACCCCTTCGCCAGAAACAAATACATTGGTTCTGATAGGTAATCTTAGATGTCTTCGTTTTTCAGAGGTGTCACTCATTTTACAATCCGTAAAAATAATGCGGTTATGTTTCAAGTTTAGATGATAACCGCTGATTTGCCAGTGAAGTGACTAAGAATTTGCTGGTAACTGATTTTCACCAATAGATAATGAGATTATCCGACTTAAGTGACTTAAACTGAGCCCACTTTGTTGTTGCCAATCGTTAAAAGCAGTTTGTACTATTTTTAGATCGCGTT
>JAUIHB010000117.1 GCA_030432465.1 Gammaproteobacteria bacterium | reverse complement strand
ACTGATGAAGACGCTTACTATAATGTTGAAACAAACATTCCTAAAGGTGTACAGATTGATGCAGATAGTCTATCAGCATCAAGCGGGAATGCGTCAATTGTTACTGCTGGTGTTAATGGCACCAATATCTTGTGGGCTGGTGCTAGAGAAGGGCTATTTGGTAAGGAGCCTGTATATGTGACAACGACGAATGGAGATGATGCTAGTTGTGCTGTACCAAATCTTGGACAAGGTGCTGGCTACATCGATCTGGCTGCTTTTGGTTTGTCTCCTTCCACACTGGATGGTGATACAGTTGCTGGTACGTTTAGTGTCCCTGTAGCATTCTTAGGCACATTATATAGTTCAGCTACTGTAACTGACGATGGCTTTGTTTCGTTAACTGGTGGTGTAGGAACATCTCCGTGGGTAAATCAATACTTACCTTCGAACGACGCACCAAACGCAGTTATAGCTCCACTCTGGAGAGACATGCAACTTGATACAACCAGTGGTTCAGCGGTTTATGTTGCAACGGCAGGTCCAACTTGGACAATTATTGAGTTTGATGATATGCGCCATTACGATTATTACAATGGTGATGCGAGCGTGGATGATGTTCTTGACTTTGAAATTGTCGTGAATAATGTTAACGGTGATATCATATTGGCTTATGATAACGTTACACATAACTTTGGTGATGTAATTCCAACAACCGTTGGATGGGAAAATGCTAGTGGTACCAGTGGTGCTAATATCGTTTATACCGGAAACGGTGGCGCTCAAGTTGGTAGTGTAACTGACATTCAAAGTGGTTTAGTTATTTGTAACCGTTTGCAAGAAGTTGATGCTTCGGCTGTTACTATCACGTTTAAGGGAACTGTTTTAGCTTCGGCTGCTGGTGCAGAGCTGATTGCTGTGACAGGTAGTGATTCGACAAATATCGACTCAAAAACAGAAATGACTTCGGTTACGGTTAATGTTCTAAGTAATCTTGAAGTAGCTGATATTGAAGATGGAACGGTTGCTGAAGAAGCAACGTTAACCGGTATAGTTGTTGAATATACTGATAGCGATACAGTTGAAAACACTATTACCGTTTCTTCTGAGAATGGTGTTGCTTCTAACATTAGTGGCGGAACTTCAGGATCAACATTTGATTTTACACCAAATGAAGACTTTGTAGGTGATGCGGTTGTTACTGTGACTGTTACTGATAATGAAAAACCAGAAGATAGTGCTAGCACATCTTTCACAGTAACTGTAACACCTGTCAATGATGCTCCTACAGTTACAGCGTCATCAACTCAAATTATTAATAACCAAGTTAGCACTATTACGTTAACTGCGGTTGGTAGTGATATTGATGAAGATGACTTAACTTATTCTTGGACACAAGTCAGTGGACCGAGTGTTACGCTAACGAATGCAAATTCTGCAGTTGCTACTGTAGAAAATGCAAATGCTGAGACAGGAACTTTAGTATTTGAAGTGACTGTGAGTGACGGTAGCTTAACTGGTAAAGCAACAACAACTCAGTATGTTGCTAAATCACACGGTTCTGGTTCTATGGGATGGTTATTATTACTATTAGTATCGGCGTTTGGTTTTCATCGTAAGAGAAAATAGTAACTTGTTATGACTAAGGGAGCTTCGGCTCCCTTTTTTACATTTGAATTAAAGCTTATTTATAAAACTCTACAGTTGATGCTCCCATCAGCTAACATTATTTCAAGAGAGTCATTTGTTTTTACCTGAGAGGTTTGTCGAATAAGTTTGTTGCTGCCTTTCTGTTTTACAATCGCATACCCACGATTTAAAGTTGATAATGGACTCAGTGTATTTAAAGTGCTAGCAGTTACCGCTAAACGTTTATTTTTTAATTCAAATGTTTTAAACCACGCAGTTTTTAATCGATAATCAAGGCGTGATAACTTTTGTTGATTATTTTTTAATTGAGTTATTGGGTTATGTCTGTTGAAATCGCTTTCAATGTGTTTCAGTTTTTGTTGATTCTGATTGATTGCAGCAAGTATCAAAGCTTTTAGCTTTGCTTGAGTTTTTTCTAGCTTATTCTGGTTAGTTAATATTGCTGTTTTAGGATCTGATATTTTTAAGCTAGCGACGTTTAGTTTATTTTTTAATGTGTCGAGTTTTTGTTGCAGTAACTGTAATAATTTTATAGAAAGATAATCGATTTGTTGTTCTAAATTTGCTCTTTCTGGCGCTACGAGCTCTGCAGCAGCAGAAGGGGTAGGTGCGCGTAAATCTGCAATTAACTCTGCGATACTTGTATCTACTTCATGTCCTATGGCTGCTACGGTTGGTATGTTGCATGCGGCTATTTTTCGGGCTAGTATTTCATCATTAAAACACCATAAATCTTCTAAAGAACCTCCCCCCCGTGTAATAATTAAGACATCACATTCTTGGCGTTTTTGGGCATATTCAAGTGCAGTTATTATTTGTTTTGAGGCATTGTTGCCTTGAACTTGAGTAGGATATATTATTACCGGAATCATCGGACATCGTCGCTTGAGTACGTTAAGTACATCGTGTACTGCAGCACCTGTTGCTGAGGTAATAACTCCTATGGTGCGAGGCATTTTAGGAAGCTTTTTTTTACGTTCTACGGCAAATAGACCTTCTTGAGTAAATTTTTCGATAAGTAACCGTAATCGTTGTTGTAGATCACCCAATCCCGCTGGCTCCATATAATCGACGATTAACTGATATTCGCCGCGAGCTTCATATAAGCTTATTTTACCTTTCACGACGACTTGATCGCCTTCCTTCGGAACGAACTTTAAGGTTTGTGTTTTAAAACGAAACATTGCGCAGCGAATTTGGGCGGAGTCATCTTTGAGAGAAAAGTACCAGTGTCCAGAAACCGCCTTGGTAAGGTTTGATATTTCACCATTTAACCAAATTGAGCCAATATTTTTTTCTAAGCAGCTTTTAGCTTGTTGGTTGAGTTGACTTACGGTAAGGATTGTCCGTTGTGGCGGTTCTTGCGGCTGTAAAAAGGGTTTTAACATAGTTTATAGATCGATGGGCTAATGGATATTAAAAAGCAAGTCTAACTAACTATGCGCCAACCTGTACAGTGAAGAACACTTTCTGTGTTAATTCAGTAGCAGAAAATAAGCATTAGAAAGTGTTATTATTAGCTATTCAGATGGGAAGATACATTGTCTTAAGCCAATGCTATTTGGCAATAGTCTATAATTTAATCAAATCATAGGGAAATGTGGCGTAGAATATATAGAATTTTTCTATAGAAAAAATTTCACTCGTCACAATTTATCTGTATAATCCCGCTTTGGCTGCATAGCCCTTCTAAAAATGGTGACTAATAACATGCGTATCATTCAAGAAGCTCTCACGTTTGATGACGTTCTGCTTGTTCCTGCTCATTCTCAAGTATTGCCCAACGAGGTATGTTTAAAGACGCGTATTACACGTGATATTGAACTGAATATTCCTTTAGTTTCTGCGGCAATGGACACTGTTACTGAAGCCAATCTGGCAATTGCACTGGCACAAGAAGGCGGTATTGGTTTTATTCATAAAAACATGGATATTACGACTCAAGCGTCTGAAGTTCTCAAAGTTAAAAAATTCGAAAGTGGGGTTGTTACTGATCCAATTACCGTTCCGCCTAATACAAGTATTGCAGAACTTAAAGAAATTACTTCTCGTCATGGTATTTCTGGCTTACCAGTAGTTGAAAATGGTGAATTGCTTGGGATTGTTACAAGTCGTGATATTCGCTTTGAAACCCATCTGGATCGGCCTGTCTCAACCGTCATGACGACTAAAGATAAACTAGTTACAGTAACTGAGTCGGCAACACAGGAAGATGTTCTTAAGCTAATGCATCAACACCGTATTGAAAAAATACTCATGGTTGATGACAACTTCAATTTAACTGGGTTATATACAGTTAAAGATATTCAAAAAGCTGAAGATAAGCCTAATGCGTGTAAAGACAAGTATGGCCACTTACGCGTAGGTGCGGCGGTTGGTACTGGTGCAGATACTAATGAGAGGGTTGCTGCATTAGTTGCTGCGGGGGTTGATATTATTTTAGTTGATACTTCACACGGCCACTCTCAAGGCGTTTTGGACAAAGTCAAATGGGTTAAACAAAACTACCCACAAATTCAGGTTATTGGCGGTAATATTGCGACAGCACAAGGAGCTAAAGATTTAGTCGCCGCAGGTGCTGATGGGGTGAAAGTTGGCATTGGCCCCGGTTCAATATGTACTACACGGATTGTAACTGGTGTTGGAGTGCCTCAAATTACCGCAGTCAATAATGTCGCTGAAGCACTGGAGGGGACTGGCATTCCATTGATAGCAGACGGTGGCGTTCGTTATTCTGGGGACATGTGTAAAGCATTAGCTTCTGGTGCTTATTCAGTGATGGTTGGTTCTATGTTGGCTGGAACTGAAGAAGCTCCGGGTGAAGTTGAGCTTTATCAAGGGCGTTCATACAAGTCTTATCGTGGCATGGGATCGCTTGGCGCTATGCAGCAAAAGCATGGTTCCGGTGACCGTTACTTTCAGTCATCAAATGCAGCTGACAAGTTTGTACCGGAAGGTATAGAAGGGCGTGTTCCGTACAAAGGCAGTCTAACTGCAATAGTGCATCAAATGTTAGGCGGACTACGTTCTTCTATGGGACTGACGGGATGTGCTGATATTAATAAATATAGAACCGAGGCTGAGTTTGTTAAAGTTACAGCTGCCGGCATGCGTGAAAGCCACGTGCATGATGTTCAGATAACAAAAGAAGCGCCTAACTACCAAGTATCCAAGTAGTTTACGTCGCTTTGTTCAACATAATGCTTCGAGTTGATTGAATATTAATTTTTAGAATTAAGCCGCAAATGTATTAATAGTTTGCGGCTTTTATGTTTTAAGCATATGGCTTCGACATTTTAGAAAGTTTGAGTCATTAATTGCTTTATCGATGTTTTTGATTAAAGGTAACCAGAAAATGTCCACCGATATCCATGCTCAAAAAATCTTGATCTTAGATTTTGGATCACAATATACCCAGTTAATTGCTCGTCGTGTGCGAGAGTTAGGCGTTTATTGTGAGTTGTATCCATTTGATTTGAAAGTGTAACCGGACTGAATACGCCACGAGCATCAGACATTATTTTTGCAATGAATGTACCTGTTTTAGGGGTTTGTTATGGAATGCAAACGATGGCATATCAACTTGGTGGCTTGGTTGCTAGTTCTGAAAAACGTGAATTCGGGTATGCCAAGGTTCGCCACGCGGCAAAGTCTAGGTTGTTTCAGGGTATCGAAGATCATTCCGATGCAGGTAAAGGTGTATTAGATGTTTGGATGAGTCATGGTGATAAAGTGACTCAGCTGCCTGAAGGTTTTGTGGCAATAGGGGAGTCTGATAATGCACCATTTGCAGCAATGGCAAATGAAGAAAAGCAATTTTATGGTGTTCAGTTTCACCCAGAAGTCACTCATACCCACCAAGGTGGACGTATTTTAGAACGTTTTGTGTCAGATATTTGTGGTTGTAAAAAACTTTGGACGGCAGATAACATCATTGAAAATGCTATATCTGAAATTAAAGAGCTCGTCGGTGATGAAGAGGTTATTTTAGGCTTATCTGGTGGTGTTGACTCTTCTGTGACGGCCATGTTGTTACATCGGGCAATTGGCTCGCAGTTAACTTGTGTGTTTGTTGATAATGGTTTGCTCAGGCACAATGAAGGTCAGCAGGTAATGGATATGTTTCATGCTGATTTTGGTTTAAATGTTATCAAAGTTGAAGCTGAAGAACGCTTTTTAAATGCGTTGAAGGGTGAATGTGAACCAGAAGCTAAACGTAAGATCATTGGGCGTGAATTTGTCGAAGTTTTTCAGCAAGAAGCCAACAAATTAATCAGTGCTAAATGGTTAGCGCAAGGTACCATTTATCCTGATGTTATTGAATCTGCAGGTGCTAAAACGGGTAAAGCTCATGTGATTAAGTCTCATCATAATGTTGGTGGCTTACCAAAAGATATGACGCTAAAACTTGTAGAGCCATTGCGTGAATTATTTAAAGATGAAGTACGTAAGATTGGCTTAGAGCTAGGTCTACCATACGACATGCTATACCGTCATCCTTTTCCAGGGCCCGGACTTGGAGTGAGAATTTTAGCTGAAGTTAAAAAAGAGTATGCGGATTTATTACGACGAGCCGACCATATTTTTATTGAAGAGCTTTATAATCATGATCTGTACCATAAAACTTCGCAAGCTTTTACCGTATTTTTGCCTGTAAAATCAGTTGGTGTTATGGGGGATGCAAGAAAATATGATTATGTGGTTGCGTTGAGAGCCGTAGAAACAATTGACTTTATGACTGCTCGATGGGCGCATTTACCTTACGAGTTTTTAGAGTTAGTGTCTAATCGTATTATTAACGAAGTTGATGGAATTTCTCGTGTCACTTACGATATATCATCAAAACCGCCAGCAACTATTGAGTGGGAATAACTTATTCTAGGAGAGGTTAAAATAAGGCATTATTATTACAAAATAATTTCTCCTAGATTGATGATAAGTTACATGAAAATAAGATGAATAACATACAGCAACACCAATACTGGATGAAGCAAGCTTTGGCTTTAGCAGATAAAGCTGAAGCATTGGGTGAAGTCCCTGTTGGTGCTCTTATTGTAAAAAACGGAGAGATCATTGGAGAAGGTTTCAATCAACCTATTTCTTCTTCAGATCCTACTGCACATGCGGAGTTAGTCGCATTACGTCAAGCAGGTCAATCAGTTCAAAACTATCGTTTAATAGAAACTACGCTGTATGTGACGTTAGAGCCCTGTGCTATGTGCGCAATGGCGATGGTGCATGCAAGGATTAGTACCGTTGTGATTGCCGCGCCAGAACCAAGAACCGGCGCAGGAGGGAGTCTTTATCAACTGCTTGATCATCCTGCCCACAATCATCGATTGCAAATTATTTCTGGTATTGAGGCGGAAGCTTCTGCAGCGAAATTACAGGCATTTTTTCGAGCCAGAAGAAAATCTACGAAGCTTATTTAATAGCTAAGCTATTTTAATTTTTAAAATATGTTTTTCAAAATCCAGCGAATTGAGTGGTTTGCTATAGTAAAAGCCTTGTATTCTATTAATGTTTAAATTATTACAAAGCTCTAAACTTTGTTTTGTTTCAACACCTTCAGCGACAACATCTATGCCGATTGATTGCAACATTAAACTTAACCCTTTGATGAGCGCCATTGTTTTTGGTTGAGCTGATAGCATAAGTAAAGAACGGTCGATTTTCACTGTATTAATTGGCAAGTTTTGCAAATGAGTTAACGATGAAAAACCTGTACCAAAATCATCCAGAGCGATATGACAGCCTAGCTTGGTGATATCTGTGATGATATTACTGGTTTCATCAGACTCCTTAATAAAAGCTGTTTCGGTTAACTCAAACTCAACCTTTGTAGGATCGACTTCGTTTTCTGTTATATGCTGGTTGATAAAGTAGGGAAGACTGTCATCACGTAACTGAATAGCGGATAAATTGATCGACATTTTTAATTCTTTAAAGCCTCGTTTATTCCAATAAGCCAGTTTGGATAACGATTCTTTTATAACCCAGCGTCCAATCTCAATAATAAGACCACTTTCTTCCGCTATAGGAATAAAGTTTTCAGGCATTCTCATTTCATCATTGTGTTGCCAGCGGATTAGAACTTCGAAACCGTAAAGCTCGGATGTTTCAGGAGAATAAACGGGTTGATAAAAAAGTAAAAACTCTTGATTTTCTATCGCACGTCTTAAATCATTTTCTATACGATACCGTTGGAAAAATTCTCGTTGCATTTGCTCTTCGAAAAAGAATACTTGATTTCGTCCATTTTGCTTTGCCTGATGCATCGCAATATTGGCAAATTTGAGCAGTTCACCTGCAGTTTCTGTATTTTCGGGAAAAAGAGAAATGCCGATGCTACTTGTTATTTTTATGATGGTGTCGGAAATTTTAAAAGGTTTTTCTAAGACTCTTAATATTCTTTGAGCTATTTTGCTTGCAATATCAATGGAGTTTAAGTTGGTAATTATAATCGCAAACTCGTCACTACCTATTCGAGCAAAAAGTTCACTTCCTCTCAAGCAGCTAAAAACTCGGTTGACTATTCGATTTAGTAGTATATCGCCTGTTTCATGACCATGATTATCATTAACAAATTTAAAGTGATCAATATCAATCACTAACAAAGCAATATTGTCATTATCTGCGTTATTAAGGATATTTGATTTTAGTGTTTCCTCAAATAAATGGCGGTTGGCAAGACCAGTTAAAGAGTCATATTCAGCGAGCTGTTTAACTTCTCTATAGCTGGTATAAAGTTTTTGTTCAAGTTCAAACCTGTTTTTTGCTTGAACAACTGCGCGATGTAAACGTGCTGCACTTAAGTCAGATTTTAGTAAAAAGTCTTGTGCACCAGCTTTAACACAAGCTAAAGCAAGCTCTTCTTGTTCAGAGTTACTCAACATAATTATAGCAACAGAACTTTCTGGAGCGTTTGCTCGGAGTTCTTTGACGAGTTCAATACCATCTTTCTGTGGCATGCGATAATCGAGTAATACCACATCAAATTTTTGTTTTTTGTATTCCTCAAGTGCATCGTCAACATTTTGGGCTTCAATAACTTCACAATCATTAATCGCTCTTTTTAAGTTCTTTTTTAAAAACTCACGATCCACATAGTCATCATCGACAATTAAAATTTTCACTCAGTACCTCATTGATTCTTCTTGCATGATATTGCTGTAAATCACATTAACTAGTTTTTTCTGGTAAATGAACTACCCGCCAAAAACCTTCTAATAAATTAACAATATCAAGAAATTCTTTTCCTGTTTTATCTTTTACAAAATAACCAGCAATATGTTTTTCGTAACTGGCAACAATATCTTCATCGGCTTCTAAACTCGTCAATACAAAAATAACACTGTCATGAAATTTTTTATTATCTCTTATAGCCTGCAAAAACTCGATCCCATTCATTTTATGCATCTGTATATCTAACAGTATAATATAGGGAGCTTCTATCACACCACTCTCTAGCATTTTTAGGGCTTCTATACCATCGTTGGCTCGAACTACCGGGTTTTCTATACGCTGTTTTTAAAAGCACGATTAATTGTCATTGCATCTACATCATCATCCTCAATTAAAAATAATGACACTTCATTTTTTTGATTCATTAATATTCCTGTTCGAAGATTATTTTTTGTGTTTTCTTGGCCAAACAATAACGATCGTCATACCGCGATTTCCATCAGAAATCATTTCAATACTTCCTTTATAGTGACTTAAAAGGCGTTTAACTAACGAAAGTCCAATTCCACTACCCTCTACTTTATCTCTTGATTTTAGCGTTTGAAAAACTTCAAACGCTTTATCATGAAGGTTAGGGGGTATTCCTGGACCATCATCTACCACATTAATTTGATAGTATTCATCATGAACTACTCCTTCTATGCGAATATGTCCAGACTCTTTATCGTGGTGTTTGATACTATTTGATATTAAGTTTCTTAGTATTATTTCTAATGGTACTTTAGGTAAATATAAATTAATATTGTTGACTGAAATGGTAAATGCTTTAGGTCGATCAAGAAATTCAAAAATATCATTTACAAGACTTTGTAAATTCACCTTTTTAAATGGGTAATTAGTTTTTCCTGTGCTTGAGTAATCTAGAAGAGCATCGAGCAAATTTTTCATTCGTTCACTGCGACTTTTTAAGAGTTCTAAATATTCTTTGGATGTCTCTGGTATCACATCTCCACAGTCTTCTTCCAACCAAGTGGATATTTTTATAATAGCATTTAATGGAGATTTTAAATCATGTGAAGCTACATGGGTGAACTGTTCAAGATCATGGTTTGATGATTCTAAACGCTCTGTTTTCTCTCTTAAATCTTTTGTCATTTTTTGTGCGATAGATGTGGCTTTCCTATTTGCATTAGATAAAAAGATAAAAAGTATAAGTAATAAAGAGTCAATGATTATACCACCGATTAAAATAAACAATGGCTGCTTGTTATGGGTAGATTTTTGAAAGTCAAGGTTGCCTGATATATGAAATACCCATTGTCTACCATACATTGGAACTGTTTGTATGGTTGTAAAGTCAGTCTGTTTCTGCTGAATATTAGCCTCTAATTCGTCATTGTACAAAAGCTCATTGTTATCATAGATTTTTAAACTAACCTGACGGTTTGTTTGTGCCAGTGTACCTAGCATTAGATTTTGCATAATAAATGGAGCATAAACAACACCTTTTATTTGAGCTTGTCTCTGTTGTATATTTTTGGGTTTGTCTACGCTTTTATAAAAAGGTGTATAGAATAAAAAGCCCGGTGTTTTTTTTGAGTCCTGAACAAGTGTTATTGGTCCGGTTACTTGTGGTTTACCTGTATCCCTAGCTTTTTTTATTGCAGTATAGCGGTTGGTTTCGAACGCAACATCTAAACCAATGGCTTTAATATTAAGCTTTTCTGGAACAATATAGGTGATGGGCCACAATTCACTTTGCTGATGCTGGGGGTGAATGTTA
>JAUIHB010000386.1 GCA_030432465.1 Gammaproteobacteria bacterium | reverse complement strand
GATGAAGAGCATGATATTGCACTTGCTGGTGATTATTATTGGAGTCCACAGTCGAGTGTGGGTTTAGAGTTGTCGGATGCTGAGGGGTATGATTATGGTTTGCGCTTCCAGCATTTCTTTACCCAGAGTATCGCAATGAAACTGAACTATACCGCTGCTTATGATGAAAATGTTGTTGGCGTTGGTTTGACTGCTCGGTTTTAATTAAATATATAACTATTTATTGTTTGATAAAAATAGTTGCGTGACAAAAAAGCCTTCGATGATTATCGAGGGCTTTTTTTATTATTGAGGAAGTTTGCTTAGGAATTGTTTGTGCTATGCTTCGTTGTTATAAAAGGTATTCATAGGGAGTTCAATAATAATGCAATGTCCAAAGTGTCATACTATTCATTTAAAACCTACCAAGCTCGATGATGGTTTATTATCCATGGGCTGCTCTAAGTGCAATGGAGCATTTGTGTCATTACTTTATTATCGAGATTGGGTTGAACGTAGCGGTCGCTCACATGAAGTGCCTGATGTCGGTTTACTAAAGAGTTTAGAAAGCGAAGATTCTACTGGAGCGCTTAACTGCCCTAAGTGCCATAAAATTATGCAAAAATATCGTATTTCAGGGTGTTCAAGTAATCGTTTAGATTTGTGTTGTACTTGTGATGAAGCTTGGCTTGATGGTGGCGAGTGGGAATTATTAAAAGCATTGGAACTGAGTAAGGAAATCCCGCTGGTTTTTAGCGAGCGTTGGCAGCGACAAGTGAGGCAACAGCTTTCTGAAGAAGCAAGGCGTAAAAGGTTTTCTCAAGTTTTAAGTGAGGAGGATTTGCAGAAAGCTGATGACATTAGAGACTGGCTTAAAAATCATGATAAAAAACACGACATTATGTTTTATATTAATCATGAGTAATTTATCGATGATTGAGAGCATTCAATTATGCAATATATAGAACCTGTTTTTAGGCCGCCGAGTGAATGGAAATCATATATTTTACAGGTCACAAATGGTTGTTCCTGGAATCAATGCACCTTTTGTGAAATGTATACGGCGCCTGAAAAAGCATTTGATTTCAAAGCCAGAGATAGAATTCAATTTGAACTAAAATTAGCGGCTCAACAGCAAAATTTTCCATCGCGTATTTTCTTAGCTGATGGTGATGCATTAACTTTATCCACTCGCCGGCTTACTGAGATATTACAGGACATTAAATATTATTTACCTCAGGTCAGTCGTGTTACCAGTTATTGTTTACCGAGGAACTTGAATAACAAAAGTGTTGATGAACTTATTGAGTTACGTAATTTGGGTTTGAAAATGGTTTATGTTGGTTGTGAGTCGGGTGATGATGAAGTTCTTATCAAGGTTAATAAAGGTGAGAGCTTTGATTCATCACTTGAGGCTTTACAAAAGTTAAAAGCAGCGGGTATCAAAGCATCAGTGATGATATTAAATGGATTGGGTGGCAGTACTTTATCAAAACAGCATGCAATTAATTCTGCGCGTTTAATGAACGCGGCACAGCCAGAATACTTATCTACTTTAGTGGTAAGTTTTCCTATGGGAGAACAACGTTTTAAACACCGTTTTCCAGAGTTTTCTCCGCTTACTCAAGCTGAGTTATTTCAAGAGATGCATTGGTTGTTGTCTAATCTTTGTTTAGAAAAAACTATTTTCAGAAGCGATCATGCATCCAATTATTTAGTACTTAAAGGGATATTAGGACAAGACAAAGAAAAACTGTTAAGTCAGGTAAATGCCGCATTAACTAAACCACAAACTATTCCATTACGACAAGAGTGGCAGCGTGGCTTGTAGCAACTACTTTTTTTGAAAAATAAAATCTTGAAACACAAAAAAGAGCCACTGATAAGTTAACGCCGATCAGTTAAGAGTTGACATTCGGCGAAATGAGATCAAAATCCAGTGATCACTCATCACTGGATTTTTTTATGCTTTCCAACTGGCTTATCGATACCGAGTTATTTGCTGCTC
>JAUIHB010000116.1 GCA_030432465.1 Gammaproteobacteria bacterium | reverse complement strand
CTGATTTTAATTGATTAAGTTTAGTTACACCAAACCCTTGAGTAAACACGGTTTTGCCATCTTTTACTATTGCGACGCTTACACCTGGAACTTTTGATTCATTTAAAGCATTCTTAACAAATTGTTGAATAGATTTTGTTTGTATCTGAGTCAGTTCAAAAGCTGACAAATTGGGTAAAAACAATAAAGCAGCAATGCAAATAAATACTTTTTTGTACATTTTGGTTAATACAATATTTAGTATAAAAATATTCTGCATAAAAGAAGTTCCTTTATTATTACCAAGTCTAATGGGCTTTTTTACAGTCTTCATTGAAGAGATCGTTTTGATTATGAATGATTTTTTACAGTTTTGCGAATGCCACTATAAGGGAAGATTAGGAAGGGGATGTGTGCAAGTAATGCTGAAGACTCTGAAGTCTTTAATTTCAACCTCTGGCAGTTAGTTGCTTATTAAATTTTATGAATGTAGCGGGTTATAATAACAAAGCTAAATTATTCCAGAGCAAAATTTACGCAGTGCTATTAGATTCGGGTATACCCGTGTATAATACGCGCCCTTAGCATCTGCGGATGCATTAGAATTCATTCAATTTTCATATAACATATTGATTATTATCAATTTCTAACCTGGAGTTTATCGATGGCTATCGAACGTACTTTTTCTATTGTTAAGCCTGATGCAGTTGCAAAAAACCTTATTGGTCAAATTTATGCACGTTTTGAGAGTGCTGGCCTTAAAATTGTTGGCAGTAAAATGATTCATTTAAGCAAAGAAAAAGCTGAAGGGTTTTACGCTGAGCATAAAGAACGTCCTTTTTTCAATGACTTAGTTGCTTTTATGACTTCTGGACCTGTGATGGTTCAAGTTTTAGAAGGCGAAAATGCGATAAAAGCTAATCGTGAAATCATGGGAGCAACCAATCCAGCTGAAGCGGCTCGTGGTACATTGCGTGCTGATTTTGCTAACTCTATCGATGAAAATGCTGTTCATGGTTCTGATGCTCCAGAATCTGCGGCTCGTGAAATTTCTTACTTTTTCTCTGATGACGAAGTTTGTTCACGTACGCGATAATTTCTTTTTACGCTGCGAGTTATATAATTTTGCTCGTTGCGTAACCTGAGTGAGTGCTTGTTAGCGCTCACTTTACATCTAAGCATTGAAAATTAGCTTTTAAAGCTAAAATTAGATGCTACAATTAGCCTCGAAATTGAAAGCTAATTTGGCATTAGAACTAATCTAGACAATTTATCAAATACTGAATCGCAAAAAGGTACTGGAATGAGTGATAAAAAGAATTTACTCGACCTGACACGCGATGAAATGGTTGAGTTTTTCAAAGAAATTGAAGAAAAGCCGTTTCGTGCACCTCAGGTTATCAAGTGGATCCATCAGTTTGGTGTGGATAATTTCGATGCAATGACAAATATTTCTAAGTCGTTGCGCGCAAAACTCCAAGAAACTACCGAAATTAAAGGGCCAGAAATCATTACTGAGCAAATTTCTGATGATGGTACTATCAAGTGGGCATTACGCACTGCGGACGGTCAGGCTATTGAAACCGTTTTTATACCTGATGGAGAGCGTGGGACTTTATGCGTTTCTTCACAAGTTGGGTGTGTTGTAGATTGTGCTTTTTGCTCTACAGCGCAGCAAGGCTTTAGTCGTAACTTGTCAGTTGCGGAAATTATTGGACAAGTATGGTTTGCTGCACGCCGATTAGGAAATTTGAAAACAACAGGTGAAAGAAAAGTCACTAATGTCGTGATGATGGGGATGGGGGAACCTTTGCTCAACTTTGAGCCCGTTGTTAAATCTATGGATTTAATGATGGATGATTTTGCTTATGGCTTGTCTAAACGACGAGTTACATTAAGTACCAGTGGGGTTGTTCCTGCGATTGAAAAGCTTAATGGTCGTTCAGATGTGGCATTTGCACTGTCCTTGCATGCTGCAAATAATGAGTTGCGTAACCAATTAGTACCTTTAAATCGTAAGTATCCGATTGAAGTTTTATTACCTGCAGTTAAAAGGTATCTTGATGATTCAAAAGCGAGTAAAAAAGTTACTATAGAATATGTTATGTTGAAAGGTGTGAACGATAGCCCAGCTCAGGCAAGAGAATTGGCTAGAATCTTGAAAGATATTCCGAGCAAGGTAAACTTGATCCCGTTTAACCCTTTCCCAAGAACTCGATTTGAAACCTCTGATCAGAAAGATATTGATAAATTTGGTGAAATATTGATCAAAAAAGGATTTGTAGTTGTTACTCGTAGAACGAGAGGTGATGATATAGATGCTGCTTGTGGTCAATTAGTGGGACAAGTCGCCGATAGAACTAAGCGTCAGCAAAGACGTCTTAAAGAAATTGATGTTGTCCAAGTTAGTTAGGTATTTTTTCATCGTATATCGTATATTGAATGTTTTATGCTAGACATCACTGTAATTTAAGATTTATGAAAGCAAAAGTCAGGAGTAAAGCGTGTTAAGAATAATAGCGATAATCATGTTGGTCATTTTGGTTTCTGCATGCGAAACAACTCGCCAGTCACAGACTGGCAATATTGGTTCTAGTTCTCAGCCATTATCTGATAATAAATTTAATAAAGATAAGGCGGCTGAAAAAAGAGTAAGTTATGCATTAACTTATATTAAAGTAAAAAATTATCAACGAGCTAAATATCATCTGGATAAAGCTTTAGATTATAATCCTGACTCTGGTAATGTGCATTATGCGTTAGGTATTTACTTTCAGCGTGTGAATGATTTTAAGCAGGCTGAGGAGCACTTTGAAGAAGCTCTATCTATTAATCGTAAGCGCCCAGAGTACATGAATGCTTACGGTGCTTTTTTGTGTGAAAAAGGCAAATATAAAGAAGCCGATAAGCTGTTTATGAAGGCAATCGATGTACCAACATATACTGATGTATCATCCGCTTTTTATAACGTTGGATTCTGTGCATTAAAGCAAGGTAATACAGAAAAGGCGAGTGAGTATTTTCGAAAATCTTTAAGCCGAGATAGAAGACGTGCTGATGCATTAATAGAAATGGCAAAAATTGAATACTCTTTAGAGCGATATAAAAGAGCTTTTGATTATATCAAACGTTTCGAGCAGAATAGTAAAACAAGCGCGGAGTCAGCTTGGTTAGGTTTAAAAATTGCTCATTATTTACGTAATAAAGATGCGATTGCCCGGTATGGATTAGTGTTAGAGCAACGATTTCCTGATAGCGAAGAAACCGCTGAATACTTAGAAGATAAAAGACGATGGATGTAACACAAGAAGAAACACAAGAAAAAAAGTCTCACAAGCCTACTGATATTGGGGCTTGGTTGGTTGAGGCTAGAGATAAAAAAAATTTATCGTCTCAAGATATTGCGACACAACTAAACCTAACTCTGTCTGTTATTACCCAAATTGAAAATAATCAGTTTGAAGAAGGGATCCCTCCTGCTTTTTTAAGAGGCTACATTCGAGCTTACGCACAAATAGTTAAAGTTGATGTGGAATCTATTTGTGCTGAGTTTGATCGCCAGATTAATACTGTTTCAGAGTCGGTACAAAATTTAAAAGTGGTTTCAAGCTTTAAAACTCGCCGTAAAGAAATTAACTCAAGCCATTTTATTTTTAAATTGATTACTTTTTTGATTGTTATTGGATTGTTATCGCTTGCGGGCTGGGAGCTTTGGAAGCGTTTTTCTCCCCAGAAAGATGCTGAGTCAATCCAAGAAATTTCTTTAACTTCGAAAATGAAAAAAGAGGGAAGAGGGGTAACATCGGCTGAGAATACCATTGATTTGTCGAGTAAGAATAATAAAACCGCGGAAAGCATCCCATTAGATAGCACCTTACAAGATGAGATTGACAGTTCATCACAAGATAATTCTGACTTGAGTGAAAACATCACCAACCTAGATGATGCTGAAATTGAGGCTACCAATAAGGAGGGTGTAGATAACGCTGATCTTAATACAGAAACATCTACAGAGCTTACTCAAGCAACCAATAATGATTTGAGTGATGAGCAGACTGTGCAAAGCGAGCAGGTTTCCACGGGGAATAATAAAACTCAGGAACTGATTACTGAACCGGTTGCTGATATGACCTTTAGGTTTGCTGACGATTGTTGGGTACATATAAAAGATGCGAATGACGAAACTTTAGCGGTTGGAGTTAAAAAGGCTGGTAGAGTGATGTCAATAAAAGGGGTGTTACCAGTATCGGTAGTTTTAGGTGAACCTTCAGGTGTTAGCCTTGAGTTTCAGGGCGAAGCATACGACTTATCGCAGTTTCGGGCTGGCCAGCGCGCGCAGTTCACTTTGCAATAATTGTTATTAACTTATATATACTGAAAGATTAGATATGAAAGGCATTTCCTGGATCAAAAGACGTAAGAGCCGCCAAATAATGGTGGGGAATGTGCCAATTGGGGGCGATGCTCCGATTGCTGTACAAAGTATGACAAATACTAATACTTGCGATGTGGAAGCTACACTAGCTCAAATTCAGCGTATTGCTGATACGGGGGGAGATATCGTTCGGGTTTCTGTCCCAACGATGGATGCAGCAGAAGCTTTTAAGTTAATTAAACAACGTTCTCCAGTGCCATTGATCGCTGATATCCATTTTGATTATAAAATTGCACTTAAAGTGGCTGATTATGGTGTTGATTGTTTGCGGATTAATCCTGGTAACATCGGAAATGAAGAGCGAGTAAAAGCGGTTATCGAAAAAGCACGAGATAATAATATTCCCATTCGTATTGGTGTTAATGCTGGATCCTTAGAAAAGGATCTGCAAGTTAAATATGGGGAGCCGACACCTGAAGCTTTGGTTGAATCTGCATTTCGGCATATTGATATCCTTGATCGTCACGACTTTCAGAACTATAAAATCAGCTTAAAAGCATCTGATGTTTTTATGACTGTATCTGCTTACCGCTTATTGGCAAATCAGATTGAACAACCACTACATTTAGGTATAACTGAAGCGGGGGGCTTACGTGCAGGTTCAGTTAAATCAGCTGTAGGTTTGGGAATGCTGCTTGCTGAGGGGATTGGTGACACGATTCGTGTTTCTTTAGCAGCTGATCCGGTTGAAGAAATTAAAGTCGGTTTCGATATATTAAAATCTTTGAGTTTACGCCAGCGTGGTATTAACTTTATCGCCTGTCCTTCGTGCTCTCGTCAACAGTTTGATGTGATTAAAACGGTTAATGAATTGGAGATGCGTTTAGAGGATGTGCGCGAAGCACTTGATGTTGCAATTATAGGTTGTGTTGTAAATGGGCCTGGTGAAGCCAAAGAAGCTGATTTAGGGCTGACCGGTGGGTTAAACGCAAGTTTGCTTTATCAAGGTGGTCAAAAAAGCCATAAGATAAATAATGAAGAGTTAGTCGACTCAATTGAAAAAAGTGTTCGTAAAAAGCTGGCTGAAAAAGCACAGCAGTTGAGTGAGAAAACCAAGGGTGAAGCGAGGATTGACGTAAAAAGTTCAAGTTAGCATGATATTGGCGGACTCGCTTTGTTGAACACTTATTTCAGCGATATCAGGAATAAAATTACTCTATCATAACTTATAGATCGGCCAAGATAGAACAAAGCATGCACCACCTAATGTTGATTTTTCCAGAGTAATTTGGCCTTTATGCAGTTTCGCTATTCTTTTGACAATCGCTAAGCCTAAACCAAATCCTTTCATTTGGTTTGATTTATTGACTTGAACAAATGATTCAAATATATGGGCTGCATTTTCTGCTGAAATACCTGCACCATCATCTTCTACCTTTATGCGATTAGTATTATTAAACTGCTCAAATGATACATGAACTTTTGACTGGCTATGCCGAATGGCATTCATTATTAAGTTTTGTACTGCTCGCTCAATAAGAAAACTATCGCACAATATAATGGTCGCATTTCTATCTAAATTTACAGTAATTTCTTTATCGGCAGAGTTACGTTGTAATTTATCTACGAGTGAATCTAGTAAGCTATGTATATCACCTTTTTCCCAGTTAGCCGAAGTGGTGTTTTTTTCCAGCGCCGCGTAGCGTAATAATTCATCTACTAGCTGTTGTATTTCATTGATGTCTTCAGTAATACTTTGCAGTTGCAGCTTTACATTATCGGATGTTGCACTATTGGAAGCCATTTCGATGGAAAATTTTATTCTAGCTAAAGGGGTTCTAATTTCATGTGATATAGCATGAGACATTTCTTGTTGTTCTTTTAATAATTTTTCAATTTGTTGTAACAGGCCGTTATACGCATCTGCTAAAAGCTTGACTGGGGACGAGTTTGTTAAATCGATACTGCTATTCCATTTGGCATGTTTAAAGTTATTGGCTGCGACTTCAAGCTTTTTAAGATCGCGGGTTAACGGGCGTATCCATAGGTACACAACAATTGCGATAATAAAATAAAATAAAATAAGTAATTGTTGTTTAGTCCAGTCTTGTGTACTTGGGGGATTAACATTCGTAGTAGCAAGCAAGTCAGTTCCTTCTATCTGGCGATAAAGTGCCATGCTATTATCGGTATTGAGTAAAGCAACAACTTTGTTACTGTCTAACTCTTGGGTAAGGCTACCTGTACTTATTTTATCCCGAGAAATAATTCCAATGGGAGAGTTCGTTATCTGATTGAGTTGGGAGAGTGTTGATTGAATAGATTCTTCTGATGTACGTTCTAAGGTTAAAGCGGCAAGCTCTAACTGGCTTTGTAAAGCCTGCGAGCTGTGCAGAGTTTGTGATTCGTCATCAGCGTAAAAATACTGCCAAATAAGCTCAACACTCCAGCCGACAGTAACCAGTGAAATGACAATAACTAAGTAAAAACGAACAAAAAGCTGAGTCGATAAGCTCACAAACGCTTACCACGCATCAGGTACAAACAAGTAACCTTTTCCCCAAATGGTTTTTATACGAAAGGGCTCTTCTGGATTATCGCCGAATTTTTTTCGGAGTTGAGAAACTCTGACATCTATAGAACGATCAATTCCATCATAAGGGCGATTATAAAGAGTTTTAAATAAGTGATCGCGGCTCAAAATAGTGCCTGCATTTTGCGCCAATAGTGCTAACAGTTCAAACTCATGGCTTGAAATTGTGGCTATTTGTTCTTCAAACTTTACTTGACGAGATAGAGTGTCGACCGTCAGAGAACCAAAAGTAAGCTTTTCTTTTTTCTGGTCGGCAGATTGGTAACTGCGCCTAAGTAATGCATTGATTCTAGCTAATAAAACGCGTGGTTCGACAGGTTTTATGACATAGTCATCGGCTCCAAACTCTAATCCAAGTACCTGATCGAAGTCTTCATTACGGGCAGTTAACATGAGAATTGGACCATTAAATTTGGGTCTGACTTCTTTGCAAATAGTAAGACCATCCTTGCCTGGTAGCATGATATCTAGAATAATTAAATCAGGTGAAAAAAGATTAAACCTATCCATTGCTGCATTACCATTTGATTCCGTTTGAACTTCAAATCCTGACTCCCTGAGGTAGTTGCTGGTAAGGGTTGCTAGTTTTAGATCATCTTCAATTAATAGTATTTTTTTAGAAGGTGCTTGCACTTTGTGTTGCTCCTAATAAAACCGCCAAGGATTGCGTCGTTTTTGTCGATAAGCGGTAGTTTGTTTTTGAATTCTTATTGCTTGTTGGTAGACCACTTGACTTGAGAGAGCATCAACTAAGTATAAGGTTTGATTATCATCCAGTTTTAGTTCCAGTTGCATTTCAGATTGGTTGGTGTTGCTCCAACAACGTAGCGGTTTATCTGTTGGTGAAGTATGTATGCAATACTCTGAGGGGGTGTTGGTATACCACTTCAAATGAATTTTTATTTCACATTCGTTTTGTTTTTCACTTAACAAGCAAAGATTAGGAGATAAAAACAGTCCATATTTGGTTTCTTCCGCCGTTAACGCTGAAGCGCTAAAAATTAAGGGCGTTAGAAAACAAATAGACAAAATTTTAATCATAAATGGCTTGATAAAAGTTTTGATTTTCCAGTCCTTATTAAAATGAAAATTGTTTGCCAATAAAGGCAGTTAATACATAGTCTTTATTAACAATGGGACTATGATAAATTTCATCACTTAATTTTTGGTACTCTAAACCAAACCGCCAGAAACTTTCACTCTGTTGTTTCCAACTTAGTCTTAAAAAAGGATTTATACTCGCACTAGGGTTATAAACTGATCGACTGTCGGATACTTCGTTAGAATCAATCCCATAGTAGTAATCGGTCATGGCTGCATCTTTCCATGTCAACCCTACAGTACTTGACCACCCATATTGATTTAATGGGTGGGCAAACGCTAATCTCACTTCTTGCCCGTTATGATTATTTGTTAGTTCATGCAAATAATTAAACTGTAATAGACCTGAATTGATTGTGCGAGAAAACTCGACTCCGGCCATTAAACTTGTTTTTCTTTTATTAATATTACGCGGACTAATACGGGGTGTTTCGCCTTCAAGTGTTGGGGGCGTAGGGAGATTACTCGGAGAGTCCGTTAGCCCAGAGGAAATATCAACAAAAATATTTCCTAAATCCCAACGTTCGAAAAATACACGGTCATAGCTGGGAGTAACCAACAAACTACTACTCCAAGCATCATTTTCGTAAAATGTATAACCTATATCGAGATTATCGATAAAAAAGTTTTCGCCGTAATAGGAGATTGATGGGAGTAGAACAAGCGGGATGTTATCACTATCAACCAATGGGTTGGTTCGAACACCGATACCGGCTGCAATACCAAAAGCCCACTCACCTACCGCAGCGCATTCCTTAGGCGTTTTTTCCTCTGATGTTTTGTCGCAATCGCTCGCGGCATAAACTGGTTTATAGCAGCAAGAGATAATTAGTGCAGCATTGATCCAGAATATGTAAGAATAATTAACACGCAAGACTAGTCCATCCTAGTAATTGATGATTCAACGTTCAATTGTGCCTGTGAAGCTTTTCGTTTTCATTGGGTAAATAGTGATTTCTTGTGAATTTTTGTATACCTGCTGTTTTACAGAATTTTACTGATTTAATCAAATCTTCCACAGATATTTTTAGTCTTTGAGCGTAAATTTTGAATTTCTTCAATAATTTATGCAAGGACTGCTAGGGTGATGAAAAACGGGCATTGGTCAACAAACATTATAAAAATTGGTAATATTCATGAATAGTCGGCTTATGGCGCTAGTGGTGTTTATTTTGCTTGCGATAAGTTGCTCTGATAATCAGGAATACACTTCCCTTGATCAGAAATATACTTCCCTTAATATTGACTACTCCAAACTTACTCAGGCTAAGCCTAAAAATTCGTTTTTAGTAAATGCAGACAGTGTACTACTAGAGCAATATATTAAAAATGGTATCCGAATTAAGTTGAGGCAACAGGAGAGTACTCAAGTCATCTGGCAAATGGCTGACTCTGGGCAATATAAATCACAGTTTTCAACCACAAATTTGCATCAAGTTGGTGTCGATGAAGCTGACCGCATAAAAATTGATGATGATTTGCTTTATCTAGTTGAAGATAGGTACTTTCCCCCATCTAAGACTGATCGGGGTTATGGGGTTAGGATTATGCAGTTGAATGAGGAGGAGCAGGAACCTCTTGCTGTTGAAGTGGGGTTTGTTGTTCAGCCAGAAGCTACCACGTCATTAGATAATGTTGGCATATTTTTGCATCAAAATGGTACCAGTAAACTTTTAGTGAGTTTACATGCGACTCAGCGAATGAATATCGATTTAAGTACTTCTTCTGAAAAAATGAGTTGGCAAACTGGAAAAACTCAAGTCATTGTTGACAATGTTACCAGTCCAACAGCTGTTTCTAGAGAGTGGCAGATTGATATTGAAGGAAACTTAGAGTCCAGCAGGAAGGTGGGGCATCACCTGTATTTATTAACTCGATTTATACCAAGTATTTCTGGACTTAACTTTCATGCTGCTACAGATAAAGAACATTTAAAAAATGAAGAGTTGGTTGCTTCTGCAATGCTTACTGATTTGATTCCTGACTATCAAATTAATGGTACTCAAAGGGGGAATCTTGTTAGGCCTGAAGAGTGTTTAGTGCCTCAAAATATAAAAGTAGGTGAAGGCCACGCTGATATGCTGACACTGACCAGCATTAACCTCAACACTATGAGTCTTGAATCTAGTCTTTGTTTGAATACTAAAGTTGATGCTGTGTATGCATCAACCAATAATATTTATTTTAGCGGAAGCGGCATAGATACTGGTGTTGAGTCAAAAAAAGAGATTGAAGGTACGGTATTACACAAAATCAGTCTAACAGATGGAACTGCTGAGAATCGTGGTTCTGCTTGGGTAAAAGGGCACCTTGGCTGGTCAGATCCTGCCTTTAAAATGAACGAATACAATGGTTACCTGAGAGTTGTAACTAGTTTGCTTGAAAATGAGCAATTAGAGCATTACTTATCGGTACTTGAAGATGTGGGGAGCCAAAAGTTTCAGATTGTGTCTCAAATCCCCAATTTAGATAGTTCTCAGGCAACCGGAAAGCTTGGGGAAGATATTTTTGCAGTCAGGTTTTATGAACAACGTGCCTACATTGCAACTTATGAACAGTCTGATCCGCTTTATGTTATCAATTTGTCGGAACCTTCTTCACCTTTTAT